>QNBT01000113.1 GCA_003644205.1 Planctomycetota bacterium
GCAATTCCGCCGTCGTTTGCAGGGACGATTCTGTTCAATAATACGCAAAAACCTTCCTTTTTCAACAGCCCAATTAACCGGTTTGTCAAATAACGGTTGCAAAACACTCCCCCGCTCAGCGCAACAGTCTGGAATTTATACTTGTTCCTTGCCTTAACTGCAAGGCTCAAAAGGCCCATTGCGAGGCCGTTATGGAACTTTGCCGAAACAATTCCTGCATTCAGACCTTTTCCAGTGTCTTCAATAATCTCATCTATTATATTACGAAAATCAAGCAGCAGTGTTTTATCCGCACCTGGTACAACCTTCATATCATAGCCGTCGGTGATATCGCGGGCTGCTATTGCCTCAAGGGCCATCGGCAGTTGGGCCTCGAAATGGTTGTACGTTCCAAGACCCAATATAGCAGCAACGGCGTCAAACAATCTGCCGAGGCTGGAAGTTTGCACGGTATTGACACCCTTTTGTAGCTGCTGTGCAATCGCATTTACTTTCGCGGTGTCCGGCTCTATGTTCTCAAGGAGCTTTTGATACCTGCAAATGTAATCAGAATCGACCCTGCTAAGAAGCCCGAGAACAGGTCTTATTGCCTCCTTGCCGGCCTTATCGGCACCGGGCAATGGGTAATAGGCCAGGTGGCCGAACCGCTCGAACTCAGTCAACGAAGCAATCAGGCACTCACAACCCCAAATAGCTCCATCCGTTCCAAATCCGGTGCCGTCGGCGGCAAGGCCGATGACCCTGTCGGCATACTGATTTTCCGCCAGGACCGAGGCGATGTGTGCCCAGTGGTGCTGGGTCCTGATTAAGCTGCCCGCCTTGAGCGATTCGGCGTATTGCGTAGATAGATACCCCGGATGAAGGTCGCAGACCACCACTTTCGGCTCGACTTCAAACAGTTGCTGCAGATGTTTTATCGAACCTGCATAGTGGCGATAGACAAGACCATCTTCAAGGTCGCCGATGTGCTCGCTGAGGAGCAGTTGATTTTCCTTCACGAAGCAGAAGGTGTTTTTCAGGTCGGCACCGGCAGCGAAGACGTTCTCTGCACAACCCTGGTCCAGGTAGATCGGCGCAGGCACATACCCCCGTGCCCGTCTCAGAAATGCAGGCTCATTGTCAATGATGTGCACCACCGAGTCATCAATCCGCCTGTAGATTTGGCGGTCATGCATCAAAAACGCATCGGCTACATCGCCCAGCCTCTCGAGCGCTTCATCGTTGTCGCATATCAGCGGCTCATCGGAGATGTTACCGCTTGTCATTACCAGTACCTCAATATCCTCACACCCAAACAGCAAATGATAAAGCGGTGTATAGCAAACCATAAAGCCGAAAGTATTCATCCCCTGTGCCACCGCTGAAGCTATACCGCTATCCGGTTTTTGCTCCAGTAGTACGATTGGGCACTGTGCACTTGCCAGCAGCTTGCGGGCGGTATCGTCTATAATTGCGTATTCGGCGATTTTTTCGACTGAAGCAGCCATCATTGCAAAGGGCTTGTGGTCTCTGTGTTTACGCCGGCGAAGGCACGCAACAGCGGCGTCATTTAAGGCATCGACAGCTAAGTGAAATCCACCGATACCTTTAACGGCAACAATTTTACCCGCACGAAGCAACTGCGCGGTCTTTGCAATCACTGCGTCGCTGTCGGTTTCAATACGAGAACCGGCTGCGTCGGTAAGCCAAATTTTAGGCCCACATTTGGGGCACGCAACCGGCTGTGCGTGAAATCGCCTGTCGCCAACATCCTCGTATTGACTTCGGCACTTATCACACATCTCGAAAACGCTCATAGTGGTATTGGGCCTGTCGTAGGGTATGGTCTTGACGATTGAATATCTCGGGCCGCAGTTGATACAATTAATAAATGGATACCGATAGCGGAAATCATTACCATCGGCCATCTCCTCCAGACACTTCTTACATGTGGCCGTGTCGGGTGTAACCTCGGAAATACGAGTTCCCACATTATCACTTGTTCGTATCACAAATGTACTCTCATTTTCAACGAGAGAAATTTCGCCGGCACGCAACGAGACTATCTCCATAAGTGTGGGTTTCTCGTTATCCGCCCGCAACCGGTCGAGGAATTCAGTTATTTTCTGATTTTGGCCCTGGACTTCGATAACAACGCCGGCGGTATCGTTATACACCAGCCCCGTCAGCTCAAGCTGCGAAGCTAAAGTGTATATAAACGGCCGGCAACCGACGCCCTGGACTCGCCCGGCCAATGTTATTCGTTGTCGTTTTAGCAAAAGCTTCTCCCTGCATGATGCGTCAGATGAAAGACGTCTGTTCCATCAGTGAGAAAAGAACATCGAGTTAATCATACCGGATGAGGTCAACTGAAGTTGTAGTGTTTCTTTACGGGCTCTTTAACATCCCATACGCATTTAAGCCCGACAGGAAACCGTACCAAATCGCCCGGGCCAAATGATACCGATTCTTCGGTTTCGGGCCGGTCACTTACCTCGACAGAGCCGGCAAGAATCAGGCATGTTTCCGTTTGTGTGTAGTCCCAGTCGAACCGGCTCGGCTCACAGGTCCATATCGGCCAGCTCTTGCACTTGGCAATCTCGTCGTCGGTGGGCTTTCGTACGGATACATCTTTAACAGTAGGCATCTTTAACCTCCAAAATCAATATCAACAATCGTACCTTGCTTATCCATTAACCTGGTCGTGGTGATTATACCGGATTAGTACTTTGGGACGTTAATTAATTTTTTGGGCTCATCCGTGAAATGGGTAGGTCACAGCCGAAGGCTCTGCCTCTACAACAGGCAACGGGCTTCAGATACCTACTCATTATTCGGATGAGTCATTTTTATTGTTGCCGTTTTATCAAGTAGTTGAGCCGTGTTAGGATATATCTGATTCTGCATCTAAAGCGTGCCGATAGAATGGTCATGTTCTGTATGATTCGGCTTGTGCGGAAATTAAAGGCGAAGTTTTGTCCGGCGGAGGCTAATTTTATTCTGCGATTCAAGCGAACAATTTCCGGGTCCCGGGCGGAGAGCATCAGGGCGGTCTCTACAGTTTGTGTAGCCTGGGCAAGGCGGCCCGTCTTGTAATATACATACGCAATGTCGGCCAATAGATTCGCATCGTCGCCGGTTAATTTAAGGGCGTGGGCGAGGAACTGAAGAGCTCCTTCGTATTCGCCGCGTTTGGCAAGAGTTATGCCGAGTCTGCTGAAGACCTCAGGGTTCGTGTGGTCGAGGTCAACGGCCTTGAGCAGGCAATTAGTGGCATAATCGAGGCTACCTAATTTCAGGAACATTGAGCCTATGGCTAATAATACATCCGGGTCCTCCGGTTCAAGCTCGAGCTCTTCTGTAAGGTATCGACAGGCTTCGTCGGTATTACCTTCGTCGGCGGCGATTTGAGCTAATCGATACCGCGGCCCGGCGAGGCGGTTATTAGTTCTTAATGCCTCGTTATAGAGCCGGGCCGCATCGGTCTCATGGCCGCGGTTATAAGCAATCTCAGCTAAGTAGAACCTGGCGGGTGCGAAATCAGGCTCAAGTTCGCCGATTCGGTTGAATTTTTCTTTTGCCGCGTCTATCTCGCCGTTTGCAAGAAGGAACATGCCGAACTCGAGTATGGCGCGGACGTCGCCGGGGCAGATTCTAAGCTCTGCAAGGAAGTGGTCTTTTGCGGTCTGGTATTTTCCCGAGGCCCAGTATGCCTGTGCGAGTCGGAGGTTAATCTGCGGGTGAGTCGGCTCTAACTTTTGAGTTTTGTGCCAGCACCAAATCGCCCTCTCGAACTTACCCCGGCTAAAGAGGGAGTTGCCGATGTTGTAAAAGCATATAGCACAATCGGGATTTATCTGCTGGGCTAAATAAAACATTTGCTCTGCTTTTTCGTGTTGGTCCATCTCGGCATACGTGATTATGCGGTTGCAGTAACACGGCTCGAAGTGGGGGTCGAGCTGCTGGATGTATTCGAAAGTTGAGATAGCGAGGTCGTATTGGCCAATGCGAGTGTAATCGACGGCGATGCAGTTGAGTATTTCTGGGTCGTCTCCTTTGAGCTGCAGGGCTTGTTCAAATGCGTCTATGGCCTCGTCGTATCGTTCGAGGGTGTCAAGGGTCAGGCCTTTGTCGAAGTACCAGGCGCTGTTTGTTGGGTTTATTTCGATGGCCTCGGCCAATTGTGTCAGGGCAAGATTCAACTGGCCGTTTTCGTACATCTCGTATGCGGTGTGTGCCTTTTCTTCGGCCTCGTCCCAGCATCCAAAGCTACCGGTTTCAAAGGTTTCAAACATTTCTGATGCCCTTTATATTTATCTGCGATTAGCCGGGGCCGGGCGTGGTTTCCCGGCGCAAAAGCACAGTCTGTTGTTATGTCGGCATTGGCAAAGGCCGGCTTTGGCACATTTAGGGGGGCGGTTTGTTTTTGTCGAAAGGGGAATATTCGGCTTGCAAACCAAGGTGTAAGTCTTTATAATGGCTAAGGTTAGATTGCAGGTGCATGATTAAATTTTGGCGGGGCTGCGGTTTTTCTGGAAGTTGTATGCAGCAGGTCTTATAATGTGCGTCGGGCCGAGTGGGTCCCCTGGTAGTGTTAAGGCAAACAAGGCCGGTGATTTTGGAGCTTTAAGTCATGATTAAGGAAATTAAAGGTCAGGTAACGGCTGGCAAGGCCAATTATGCGGTCGTGGTGAGCCGGTTCAACGAGTTTATAACGGGCAAGCTGCTTGCAGGTGCAACAGACTGCCTCCAACGACACGGCGCCGGCGATGAGCAGATAACGATTGTCTGGGTGCCGGGCTCAATTGAGATTGTAGTGGCGGCCAAGAAACTTGCCGGCAGCGGTAAGTACGATGCGGTGATTTGCCTCGGTGCGGTGATACGGGGCCAGACAAGCCACTTTGAATATGTGAGTCAGCAGATTTCGAGGGGCGTCGGTCAGATTAACTATGAGACCGGAGTGCCTACAATTTTCGGAGTCCTGACGTGCGAGACGATCGAGCAGGCGATTGAGCGGGCCGGGAGCAAACAGGGTAATGCCGGTGCGAATGCGGCGCTGGCGGCGATGGAGATGGCCGATTTGTTGGGGCAGATATAAGGCCGCTGCGATTTGACTCTTTTATATTTGGGAAGGTTTCTGTGGACAGAAGGAGCAGAGCCAGAGAACTTGCGATGCAGTCGCTGTATCAGTTGGACGTGCAGGGCAGCGAATACCTTGTCCGGCTTGGCACTTTTCTGCGTGAGAACAGCGAAGATGAGGTGGTCTTTGAGATGGCTGATAAGTGGTCGCGGAAGACGTGGGAAAATCTTGCGGTCTGCGACGGGCTTATCAAGACAGCGGCGGTGAAGTGGGAGCTGAGTCGGCTGTCGCAGGTTGACCGGAGTATCCTGAGATTGTCGGCGTATCAATTGAAATTCTGCCCGGATATACCGGGGAAGGTGGTGATAAACGAGGCGATTGAGTTAGCGAAGAAGTACGGTGCCCAGCAGACGCCGCGTTTTGTGAACGGAGTGCTCGATGCGATTTTCAGGAAGTTGAGTGAAAAAGAGCCGGCGGTTTAAGGATTGTGATGTTTGACGGAAAACGAGGCTGGGCCGAAGTGGTAATAATCAGGGAAGAATGTTGCGGACAATTGCGGTACTAAATCAAAAGGGAGGGGTCGGCAAAACAACGACGGTGGCCAACACCGCGGCGGCACTTGCGATGCAGGGTTTGAAAGTAATTGTTGTGGATATGGACCCGCAGGCACACCTTACGATTCATCTTGGTCAAAATCCGAAAGAGTCCGGGCCGGGGGTGTATGAGGTCCTTACGAAGTCTTCCGAACTGGCCGAGTCGCTGGTTGAGGTTCGCCAGAATTTGTGGCTGTTGGGTTCAAATATAGATTTGGTCGGGGCAGAGAGCGAATTGGTCAGCGTGGTAGGCAGGGAGATTATATTGCGTGAGGCGCTGGAGCGAGTTGAGGACAATTATGATTATATCCTGATAGACTGTCCGCCTTCGTTAGGGCTGCTTACGCTAAACGCTCTGACTGCGGCGAAGGAGGCCTTCATACCGGTTCAGCCGCACTTTCTGGCGCTTCAGGGGTTCGGGACGCTGCTTGAGACGATTACGTTGGTTACGCGGCGGATTAATCCTGCGCTGAAGGTTACGGGGATACTTTTGTGCATGTACGATAAGCGGGTGATTTTATCAAGCGAGGTGAAGGCGGATATCGAGCAGTTTCTTGCCAAGGCGAGACAGACGGATTGTCCGTGGTCGGGTGCCCAGATTATACCGGTGTACGTGCGGCGGAATATTAAATTAGCTGAGGCGCCGAGCTACGGTAAGACGATTTTCGAATATGAGCCGAAGTGCCACGGGGCGGCGGATTACAAAACGGTGGCCGAGTATATACATTCTCAGACGGGGGCCCAGGCCCAGGCTGAAATATCAAAACAACCCCCAATACCGATTCAGGAACTGGCTCCAGCGAAAAAAGTGGCCACCACCGTGGGCGATGACGCGGCTGAAAAGACAGAGACATCGGGGTAGCTGAGGCGATAATTTTTTTTGGTTTGGCAGGTGGATGCATAGGAGGCGGGGTGCTCGCTTTAAATAGTGTTAAATTTCAAGGGATTTTTGTATATGTCCGATAACTATAGCATGGTTGAGATATTTTTTTTAAGGAGTATTTACCATGCCAGCAAAATTGATTGAACAAA
>QNBT01000114.1 GCA_003644205.1 Planctomycetota bacterium
GTTTCTTACAAGGACGATATCGGATGGGGCGGTGAAATTTCTTGAATCGGCTGCGTTTGGGTGCGGTTGATGATGGAAGGGACAGGCATACTACATAAGCGGTATATTGGGCAGGACACTACATTATATGGGCGGTGTGAAATGAGTTGTTGGAATTGTGTTTGAAACGTCCAATAATAGCGGCGTTGGCAGGGTGTGGGCAGTGCAGAAAATTTGAGAAAATTTTTTTGCCGCTCCTATTTAATAAAAACGTTTTGCTGAATTTGCAAAGGGGCCGGTTGGCTTGAGCCCACCTACACTTTCCCTTTGACGGCCGAATAAAACGCTTCAATATTCTCGGTCGGCACCCCAGGCGGCATGCCTCCACCGCAGGAGAATAAAATCTTGCTTTTGTCTTCGAGCGAATCGATAACATCGGTTACGCTTTTTCTGACATCGTCAACTGTGCCGTTTGCCAGGACATCCCGCGGGGGGATATTGCCCATCAGAGTAACTTTATTGCCGGAAAGTTTCTTAAGTTCGGAAATAGAATGTTTAAAGCTGAAGTTGAAAAGATTAACTCCTATCTGGGGCAGAAACGGAGTACAGACAAGTCCTTCGGCATCATTGTGGAAAAACTTGACGGTAACGTCGGCAGCATCAAAGATACGCTTCAAATAGCCCATTGCGAATTCTTTGAAGTCTTCTTCGCCAAGAAAACCGACTATGTCGTCAAGGATGAAAATACCATCTATCGAACTGAATGCCTCGGCCTGGGTTTGAATCCAATCAACGATAAAATCTGTGATAGTATTAAGCAGTTTATGCGCCTTGTGCGTTTCTGTTTTGCAAGCTGTCAAAAATTCTGTCGTACCAATGAGAAATGAAGCCAGGTTCAAGGGGCCACGTGAAACGGCAAATTTAATCGCGTGCCCTTTGGCTTCAATCTGGCCTTGAAATTGCTTTAGGCGTTTGATAACAAAAGGACAGAAACCATCAGTTCTCGGATTTGGTTTTTTAATACTATCGAACCGGCTGACATCGGTTATTAATTTTGCCGGGGTTGGGAATTTGTTCTCCGGGAAAATACACTTGCACCCGAACGCCGACGGCTCGGTACACATGCCGAACTCCGGCCAGAAGCCGGGCATGAACATAATGTCCCTAAATTGCTCGACAGCTTTTAAGTTTGCCATAAACCATAGACGGCCGTCGGTAAAATAATCCATTATGGATATATCGGCCCAGTTGGGAAGCCATGGGCTGTCAATGATAAAGCCAACAGGAGGTGTTGCAGGTACATTGCCGTTGATGATGTCGATGAGGTTATTCCATTGTTCGTTTGTCATGCAAAACTTCTAATTCAAGAATAATTAAGAGATACCTTGTAACTGCACTTTCTGTTGGTGTTAATAATCTTATTAAAATCACCTTGAACTGTCAAGGATTTCCTTCCTTCAGGATTTCTAGCGCCAGGCCCACCGTGATATAGCATGCCGTCTAAGGGAGGCGAATTTAGTTGCCCCTGGTATCAAATGTGCTAAAATACAGCCGGCGGCGAGAAACTATTTCTTGTGTAACAGTAACTATTCGTTCACATTGAAAGGTTATGACTAATGGTGGAAGATTCTTCAGCAAACACCAGCGAGGCCGGCAAAAAGGTAAGAGTAATTCCCGAAAACTTCCTTTTGTCATTCGTCCTCGTCACCTTTTTATTCTCGCTATGGGGATTTGCCAACGACATTACCAATCCGATGGTAGCTGCGTTTAAGAATATCCTCCTGATTAGTAATTTTCAGAGTTCATTAGTTCAGTTCGCCTTTTACGGCGGCTATTGTGTAATGGCTATCCCTGCAGCTTTGTTTATTAAACGCTTTTCCTATAAAACAGGGATACTGGTAGGGCTTGCACTGTATGCAAGCGGGTGCCTGCTATTTATCCCTTCCGGATGGATGATGGCGTTCTGGGCCTTCTTGATCTCTTATTTCATTATGACATGTGGACTGTCATTTCTTGAAACGAGCGCCAATCCATATATATTATCTATGGGACCGGAGGAAACATCCACTCGTCGCTTGAATTTTGCCCAGTCATTCAATCCCATAGGGTCGATTACAGGAATGCTGGTCGCTAAAAATTTCATCCTTGCCAGGTTAGACGCAACTGCCGAAGATGGCCGACGAGTAATCCAGGAGGCAGCGCCCGAACAGTTTGCCCGAATTCAGCAGCATGATATTGACGTCATCATCGGGCCGTATACGATTCTGGGGATAGTGGTTTTAATAGCGCTGCTCGTATTCGCTATCGCCCGGCTGCCCCGAAGCAAAGGTGAAGATGATACCAGGCTGCATCTTGGTATTACGCTCAAGAGGCTTCTTAAAAACAGCAAGTACCTCGAAGGGGTTATAGCACAGGCTTTTTATGTTGGTGCTCAGATCATGTGCTGGACGTTCATAATTCAGTACGCAGGCAATGAGTTGGGCATGGCAAAGACTACAGCGCAAATGTACAATATGGTCGCGATGGCGATATTCGTAACTTCGCGTTTTATATGCACTTTTCTTCTCAAATTCTTCAGCCCGGGTGGCCTGCTGATGAGTCTTGCTATCGGTGGATTTGCGTTGGTTGGAGGCACGATTTTTATTAAGGGAATGGCAGGCCTGTATTGCCTCGTCGGTGTTTCGGCGTGTATGAGCCTGATGTTCCCAACGATTTACGGTATCGCTCTTAAGGGTCTCGGAGACGATGCCAAGCTTGGTGCCGCCGGGCTTATCATGGCCATTGGCGGTGGTTGCCTGATGCCTCCGATGCAAGGGGCTATCATGGATATGGGAGCATTTGACCTTGGTTTTATGACCCTGTCGAGCACGCGGGCTTCTTTTGTATTGCCGCTGTTCTGCTTTGTTGTTATTGCCATTTATGGGTTCAGAACCTCAATTGTCCACGGCCACCGTTATTAATATGTAAACAGGGAGGATTTTTGCAATGTTGAAAAATGTTCCAACTATTCTTAGTCCCCAACTTTTGAAGGTCCTTATGGAGATGTGGCACGGAGACGAGCTTGTAATCGCCGATGGAAATTTCCCTTCCGCTTCGATTGCGCAAAGACTTGTAAGGCTCGATGGTCATGGGTGCCAGGCAGTTTTAGAGGCGATTCTTAAATTATTCCCCCTGGATATTTATGTCGATAAGCCTGTTGCGTTAATGCAGGTTGTGGGCGGGGATAATGTCGATACACCCATCTGGGACGAGTATCGCAAAATCATAAAGACGAGCGGCGAGAAATTTGATGATTTTGACATGGTCGAGCGCTTTGCATTTTATGAGCGGGCAAAAAAAGCATACGTTGTTATCGCTACCAGTGAAGCCGCGCTATATGCAAACATCATCCTCAAAAAAGGAATTGTCAAACCATAGCGACAGTCGTTCCCACGAAAGTGGGAGTTAAAAAACTCACAATCCATCCTGCGCAGATGTTCGTTTTCAACTGCGCGGTCTCAGGGCCTTATAGGCGTCTTCGCCGCCGTTTATCAAATGAATTAGCGGCTGGGGTCTGTCAACACCCTCTATAAACTTGGGACGCGCCGCCCACGGTGCCACGCTAAGCACACCTGTCAAATCCATCCAGTACTGCAAACGAGCTACGGGCAGGTTCCAGGTCATGTGGAAGTGGTTCGCAGGTGCGTATTGTTTGTATTCGGTCATGCCGGCGTACTTCGGCACAATCCAGGTGTGCGGCCAGGTAACATTCGAGCTGTTGGCAATTGCGTCGGCGAGCTTGCCCGGCAGGTCAACAGTAAAGGCCTCATCCCAAATCAAACTGAACATACCGTTAAGGGTGCTGTATGCCAAACGGGAGGCAATGCCCTCAATGCCTCCGGGAGATACGAATGTTACGCTGTTACCGCCGCCCGGGAAGTAGTAAAGCTCCGCACCCGGCAAGCTCACATTCTTCATGATATTTGTTATCGAATCGCCGGGGTTGCCCGCCCAGTCCAGACTCGCCGAGCCGGAATTATCACCATCCACAATGCCTCGCTGGGCCCATGCGTCCTTCGTGGTGAACTTTACCTTCAGCTTTTTGGCTAACTTTTGTATTTCCCACGGCTCCCACACCTTTCTAAAGTCCATAAACAGCGGCGGGTTACCTCCCGACAGCCACGTCTTAAAGAGCATCGTCAAGAGTCCCTGCACGTCCGCCTCGGTTGCGAACGGCACCACAGCCTTACGCCCGTTATGGTCAAACGTCGAGTTCATCAGGGATTCGGCCATGTCACAAATGGGCAGCGGTATTCCCCGCAGGTCGCTGCCCCACTCCAACTGATTCATAAATCCTCCGCCGGCGGCATTGAGGTTACTCATCAGGTCGCGCATAATAAGATACATTGCCAGCGATTGATTTAGCTTCTCATCGGCATCGGCCTGCGACAGGTCCACGCGCTTGCCGATATATTTGTTGACCCACGCTCGCAATGCCTTTAGTTCTTTTTGGTTATAGGCCTTCTTATTCAGCATGTCGGCCAATAGCTTCATGTCAAAACGCGTTATCTCCAGGCCGAACGTATTTCTTGTCGGCAGTATATGAGCTAAAGCCGTCTCCATTCCCATCGAGTCGTGGCCGAAGACTACCACTCTGCGCCCGCGCAGGCCTATTGCTGTTACCGCTGCATAGCACCAGTCAATCAGCCTCGTAGAGGTCTGTTTGGTCATCACAGGATTAGCGCCGGTATCCGGCCAGGTACCTACGTTCAATGTAACCATTCGCCCGTACTGGCTGATTGCACCAGTGAGTGCGTGAGCATAAACCACGCCCGGTTTAGGCGCACTATTGCCGCAGGTTATGTTTATCGGCGTATCTTTTGGAAACTGCTGCAATAATGAAATGCCCGTCAGTTGCGGAAAGGCCCACGTATCCGGTACACATACGAGAATATCCACACCGGCCTTACGAAATTGCCGGGCGACAATATCCGCCTGCACCTCACCGTCGATGAGTATCTCTGAATACACCACCGGCACCGGCGTCTTATCCGGCAAAACGACCGAGTCGCTTATCGTATCGGCCGCCATTTTCACTATATTTTTACTGCGGGTCCGGCTCGCCTCATCGACACGCGGGTCACACGCGGCAAAGACCCCGATGACAGGAACCTTTGGCTCAGCCTTTCTTATGTTCGCCAGCCTGACCGCTCTAACTTTCTTAGCCATATCAAATCACTCCATAAATTAAGCTCTTCACTTTTTGGAAAATACAATTTCCCACAGCACCTTAACCAAATCCGATTACGTAAATGTCGAGGCGTCCTCAAGCAGTTTTCTTACGGTATCCAGGAACCTCGCAGCGTATTCGCCGTTGGCGACTTTGTGGTCCACCGACAAACTCAGATTCATTATCTTGCGAACAATTGCGTCCCCGTGAACCGACACATATGTCTCAACAATCCCACCTACACCAAGTCCGCTGCATTGACCCGGCACAACTATCGGGATAAATATGTCCACTCCGAGTGCACCGGGATTGCTGACGGTAATGCAGGCGCCCCGGACATCACCCGGCTCAAGGTCTTCATTCCGAGCCTTTTGGGTTAGTCTCTTCATTTCAATAGCGATTTGTTTAACGTCTTTTTTATCGGCGTCTGTGATTACCGGCACAACAACTCCGTTGGGGGCCGCAACCGCAAATCCGATGTTAATCGCGTCGGCCAACTTAATACTGTTGCCTTCAATCTGTCCCGTCATAACGGGAAATTCCTTTAAGGCGACCGCCACCGCCTTTACGACGAAACCATCGTAACTAATATCAGTACCACCGGTACTCAATTTGGCTTTCGGTTTTGCTAACTGCGTAATATCAACCTTGCTGTTCAGATAAAAGCAGGGTATTTCTCTTTTGGATTTGACCATTTGCCCGGCAATCTGTTTTTGTCGCCGGGTGAGTGGTACTGTAGCACCCAATTTTATCTCAACATCAACTTGCCGGGGCCCATCTTCACCGGAGTCAAACAATCTTGTCTCAGGCTCAATTTCAGAAACTGAGACCTCGGATTCATAAGTCCTGGTGGCTGAGTCATTTTTTTTTAATGAGTCAATGAGGTTCTGAGGCACATCTTCACCCTCAGCTCCAAGTATTAAAAGCACGTCCCCAACCTGCAGGGTCTGCTCAAGCTCGACGAAGATGTGCTTGACAAAACCGGATGCCGGCGATTCCATCTCCAGCGTGGCCTTGTCCGTCTCAATCTCGAAAATCACATCGCCCTTTTTTACCTCATCACCTAACTTGACCATACAACCGACAATCGTCCCTTCCTCCATAGTCTCGCCGAGTTGAGGCAATCTTATTTCCTTCGCCATTACATATAATCCTCACTTGTTCCGTTCTTGCCGTAATTCTAACGCTCCGCCACCTTATTCAAACGCCGATACTTTATCATCTTTTCCGAATCTAATCCAGTCCCAAATATCCTGATATTGACAGGCAGCGTTTTTGGCTTGTAAAAGAAGATGCATTGGGATAAAAGGCAGTCTGTCTATTTATTTGGTCAGAACTTTCATTAATCAGGAAGAGAAACGATATTATGCGAGCTGTTCTGCAAAGGGTGAAAGAGGCGAAGATTGAAGTTGACGGCAATGTTGTCGGTTCAATCAGCGAGGGTCTTTTGGTCTATCTTGGTGTGGGTAAGGACGACAGCGAAAAAGACGTCGA
>QNBT01000115.1 GCA_003644205.1 Planctomycetota bacterium
GGGCAGCAGGGCATCGGGTCGCTCCTTTTCAATAATTTCCGTCATAGCCTCCAAGGTCAGCGGCTCAATATAAGTAATGTCCGCCATGCCCGGGTCGGTCATAATGGTTGCGGGATTGGAATTTACTAAAATAATTTCATAACCCAATTTACGAAGCGCTTTACAGGCCTGCGTGCCGGAATAGTCGAATTCACAGGCCTGGCCTATCACAATTGGCCCCGAGCCAATAATCATCACTTTCTTGACATCATCACGTTTAGGCATACAGTGTTCTCCTAATTCATTTTAAGCCAGCTAATTACAGGCAATGGACTCGACTGTCAAGAGGAAAGTCTGGATTTTCAGCTTATATTAATAATAAGTCCAACTGCTGACCGAAAGGGGCAAATAAAGTTTTGGAGCTAAGGGGCGAATAAAATTCAGTTGACATGAGATGCTGTCGGCGTTACACTTCCTAAAGAAAAGAAGAATTATTATTGTCTCAACCTTAAAGGAGCCTGTTTATGAATTGTGAAAACGCTTTTCGAATTATCGTATTGATAGCGCTTCTGATGGGCGCTGTTTCCTGTCAGGAGGCTGAGCCTGTTGTGGCGCCTGTGGCCGGGCAGATAGAACCTGCTGAGGATATCCTTGTCAGTTACGGCGATAAAAAGCTGACTATGCGCCACATAGAGTATATGCAACCCGGCGCCGATTCAAGAACCATAAAGAGGATTGCCGATTGGTGGCTTTCTGCACAGTTGTTGTCGGACGAAGCGGTCAAGAGAGGGCTTGATAAGGACCCGGCTATCAGGTACAGGGCGGACTTACGAGTCAAACAGGAATACGCTGAGGGGCTCAAGAAGCACGTGCTAAACGCCGTGCAGGTCAGCGAGGATCAGTTGCGCGATTTCTATGACCAAAACAAGGAAACCGACCGGCAAATCAATAAGCCGGCAAAGCTGAGCTTTACACACGTAGCCTCAAAAACCCTCGAAGAATCTCAGGCAATACTTGAGAGAGTTAAGGCCGGCGAGGACATCGGCGCACTTGCGAAGGAACTATCTATCGATTACGACAAAAGAAAAAATGGAGCAGTGAAGGACTCGATGGAAACCAACATTGGCAGACGTTTCGGCACCGAGTTTCTGAACGCGATTTTACAGGCCACTGAAGGTAACATCATAGGGCCAATTAAAGCTACATTAAGCATGGGAAAAGGTGAGCGATACGAGGTCGTCCGGGTTGAAGGTAAAGTACCGGGCAGGATAAAATCTTTCGACGAGGTCAAGGACTATATCAAAACGAGGCTGGAACGGGTGGAAAAGGAAAAGGCTGTTAAAGATCTGTTGAAATCGCTCAAGGAAAAGGCCGGCGAAATCTACAGGGCCGAGCGGATTCTCAAACCCGAAGCGCCTGCAAGCCGGCGACCTGCCCGAAGAAGAATGACGACCGAATAGAAAAAGTCTAAAAAAAGTGTTGGCAAAGGCGCTTTGTGAAGTGATAATGTGCACAAGGCGGAAGCTATAAGCCTCGTTAAAAAAGAAGTTTTGGGAAAAGGTTGCTTCGCTTTTCATCCACGGAGCAACCTTTTTCCTTTTTTCTAATGATGGGTGGCATCCTTTTCGCCCCAGGCGAAAAGGATGGTACTTGACCGTGTAAATCCACGGTTTATTTTCTTGATGGTATTTGCAGGGATGATATAATTCTTCCTGACAGGTAAAAGCTGAGATTTTAGTGTTTCATCACATGAATTTTGACGGGGAATGACCACCCCTTTCGCCTTGACTCGACTGAGCTCGTCGCAGGCCGGCGAAAAGGGTGCCACCCGATGTGGCCCGTCAAGTATTTTGGTAGGATGGGCAGCTTGCCTGCCCATGCAGTTGGTATGGCGGTGTTAAACGTAAATATCGACCATGTAGCTACGATTCGTCAGGCCCGGCGGACTGATGAGCCGGACCCGGTGTGGGCGGCGGTGCAGTGCGAATTGGCCGGCGCCAACGGGATTACCGTACACCTGCGGCAGGACAGACGCCATATCTGCGACAGAGATGTGCAGTTGCTGAAAGAGACCGTTGCGAGTAAGCTCAATCTTGAGATGTGCATGGCTGAGCCGATAGTAAAAATCGCCGAGCGGCTAAAGCCCGACCAAGTAACGCTTGTGCCGGAAAAGCGGGCCGAACTTACAACCGAAGGCGGCCTTGACTGTGTAAGATACAAAAAGCGATTGGCCCAGGTCGTCAAAAGAATGCACGCCAAGAAGATTCTTGTCAGTACATTCATTGTGCCCGATGTTGAGCAGATTACAGCTTCCGCCGAGGCTGGTTGCGATGCAGTCGAGCTTCACACGGGAATGTATGCCAACGCAAAAAGCGACAGGGCGATTGAGAGAAGGCTCAATGAGCTTAGAGACGGCAGGGACATCGCCACAGCCGCCGGCCTTATCGTACACGCAGGACACGGGCTTACTTATCGTAATATAGGGCCGGTTGCTATGGTTGAAGGGCTTTGTGAATTCAATATCGGCCACAGCATCGTGTCAAGGGCGGTGCTCGTCGGCATGAGGCAGGCAACGGAAGAAATGATAAGGCTGATAAGGGGCATTTAATGATTACCAACGGTCTGAGGCAGACAATAGAAAGTTGCGCAAAGGCATTCGATGTGAAGACGGTCTGGCTGTTTGGTTCGGCGGCCTGGTTGAAGAGCTTATCGGCAAGAAGAAACTTAACCGGTTTGAGGTTATTGCGCTCGGCAAACTGCTGCAGGACGTTTATACGGGAATTGACTGAGAAAATCAGTGTAATCCGCGGTTAAAAATCTTTGTGCTCTCTGTGAGCTCCGCGCTCTCTGTGGTAAGAAATTCAGTGCAAGCAGATGGTCAAATCTGAAATATCGGTATGGCCAAACAAGTAGCTACTAAAGCAGCACCCACTATTACCAGCGCAGCAACAACTTCGACAATAGTAAAACCTCTTCCTGTTTGCATATCCGTCACTCCTCACTCAAAAATCCAACACCCGAACCTCCATGCAATTCTTAGGCTATTATAGCATTCCAAACAGCCCTTGTCAAGATGTAGGAAATACTCAATTTTGGGTAAAAAACAAAAACGATTATGAAAAATTGCTAATTTTTTCTTGACTTAGACAATTTTTGTGATAGTATATAAGAGTACATGGAAGTAAGTGAGTTTGGGTGAATGCACATGATTGCATACAATAGAGGATGCGTAATGACCGAAGAAGGCCGTGTTACAAACGACCAGACGGACCAGCGCCGCAACCAGTGGTTCAGCGTTCGTGATGCCGCTGCATACCTTGGCGTAAGTCAGCCTACAATCTTTCGGTGGATGAAAGAGGGAACCTTGTCCTTTTACAAGGTCGGCGGCTCCACCAGGTTCGCACAGGAAGGTCTTGATGCCGTTATTGAAAAGACAACCGGCCTCAAGGAGGCCGAGATTGTCGCCGGCAGATGTGCCGCCTGCGGTCATAATGTCCTTATTGCTGGAAGGCTTCGGGGTGCCGGCAGATTGTATTTTAGGCCGGACAAGCCCCGCTTCTGGACCTTTGCCGAAGCGATGGTCCCGACAGAGGCACGCGTCTGTGCGGCCTGTGGCTGTATTCAGTTGCATGCCGACATCGGAAAACTGAAAAAGCTGAAACCTGATGAAATGATTGAAAATGGTGAAATTGACAGCGCCGAGCCGGGCCATCCGGAGCCTGAACACGATTCGGCTGCCGAAGACTCAACCTGATTACAAACATGGCCCCGGCCCGAGTAAAGTACAAGAGACTGTCGTCTTTTGGAGGAATAAAAAATACCGATAAAAATTAAAAATTAGTTCAGAACATGCATCTGTCAATCTAAACGTGATGCATTGAAAGGCAAGGGTAATCGCCGGGGAAGTGGTCTCGGAAAAGCTATGTAATAACTCTACCTCCTTCCAAAAAAACTAAGGGCCGTAGTTACCACCGAATAACCATGTTACCCGCCTGTGGGTAAAACAAATGGTGAAGTCCCCCGCGATTATCCTTTTTTATACACAAATCAGAATCGGCCCTTAAATTGGTCCAAGCAAACATAAATGAATATGCTTTGTAGAAAAGGTCAGAAAATTGTTATTCTGAATCCCCGTTTTAATAGAGTAAGCGGTTAATTTGCGTGAATTAGGAGGATAACTAAGTTGTTAAAGCCCGCCAGGCATGTATAATCGGCACCTATGGCCAAGCAGCCCGAAAAACTGACGCCGGCGATGAAGCAGTTTCATCACTTCAAGGAAAAGTATCCCGATGCGGTACTTTTTTTCCGCATGGGCGACTTCTATGAGACGTTTTACGAGGACGCCCGGATCTGCTCGCGCGTGTTAGGGTTGGCGCTGACCAGCAGAAGCAAAGGCCCCAATCCGGTACCGTTAGCCGGTGTGCCGTACCATGCCGTTGACACATACTTAAAGAAGATGCTTCAGGCCGGCTACAAGGTGGCCGTCTGTGAGCAGGTCGAAGACCCAAAGTTGGCCAAAGGAGTGGTTAAGCGGGACGTTGTGCGAATAGTAACGCCCGGCACGCTTACCGATGAGATGCTGCTTGACGCCAGGGAGGATAATTTCCTGTGTGCGGTAAATCTCGGTGCAAAATCGGCTGGTCTTAGCTGGGTGGATATTTCGACGGGGCATTTTTTCGCGCAGGAAGTGGCCGAGGAGAATGTGCTTGATGAGCTGCTTCGGCTAAGGCCGAAGGAGTGCCTTTTGCCGGACACACGGGGCGAGCTGTTCGAGGCCCAGTTCAAAAAACTCTCAAATGACATTTCTCAACTTACAGGAGCCATCCTCACGCACCGGCCCGGCTGGTATTTCGACACCTTCGGTGCACGCAAGCGCCTGCTAAAGCATTTTGGCACTACTACGCTTGAGGGATTCGGCATCGATGATGAGTTTGCTGCAACCGGCGCCGCGGGTGCTGTTATAGAGTATTTGAATGAGACGCAAAAGGTTGCGCTGGACCATGTCTCGACGATAAAAAAGGTCGAGCGTGCGAACTTTTTGCAGATTGAACCGACGAGCCTGCGGTCTCTGGAGATATTGCGCTCCATCCGCGCCGAAAGCAGCAAAGGCACGCTCCTGAATTGTGTTGACCAGACGCTGACGGGCATGGGTTCGAGAATGATGCGTAACTGGCTTTGTATGCCGCTTTGTGATGTCGGTGCAATCGAGCTGCGGCATGATGCGGTCGAGGAGTTCTCGCAGAACGACCGTTGCTGCTCTTCAATTCGTAAGTCGCTCAAGACAACCAGTGATATTGAGCGGATAGCAGCGCGGATAGGCACGTTCCGCACAACACCGAAGGATTTGGTTGCGCTCAAGATAACACTTCGCATGATTCCCGATTTAATATCAGAACTCAGCGAGTGCAAATCGGATTTGGCGCTGGGCCTGGCTAAAAAGTGCGACAGTATGGATGAGTTGGCAGATTTGTTAGATTCTGCAATCGAGCACGAGCCGCCTTCGCATATTCGTGACGGTGGGGTTATTCGCGCCGGCTTTGACGCCGAGCTTGACCGGCTGCGCTCGATATCGAAGGATGGCAGAAGCTGGTTAGCCGAGTATCAACAGAGCCAAAGCAGGCGGACGGGCATTGCCAAACTGAAAGTCGGGTTTAACAAGGTCTTCGGCTATTACATCGAGATAAGCCACGCCGCGGCGGATAAGGTACCCGCCGATTATGTCCGCAAGCAGACGATAAAGAACGCAGAGCGATACATCACCGATGAATTGAAAAAGTACGAAGACGAAATCCTCTCCGCCCAGGAAAAGGCCCTTGAGCTTGAGCAACGGCTCTTTGAGAAGGTCCGCACCGAAACAATAAAATACATCAGCCGATTACAGGCTTTAGCTGACTGCCTTGCCAATATCGACTGCCTGACCAGCTTCGCATTTTTGGCAAGACAGAGACGCTACATCCGCCCGGAAATGACAACCGCCAAAGAGCTTGTCATCGAAGAGGGTAAGCACCCGGTGTTAGCTGAGATGATGGGCGCTGAATTCGTGCCTAATGATGTCGCCGTCGGCGATAGCGAAGGCGACCTGCTTATCATCACCGGCCCGAACATGGCGGGAAAGAGCACATATATCCGCCAGGTCGCCCTTTTGGTCCTGATGGCCCAGGCAGGCTCGTTCATCCCTGCAAAGAAAGCCCGTATCGGCGTCGTTGATAAAATCTTTACCCGCGTAGGTGCCTCCGATGAGCTTGTACGGGGGCAATCGACCTTTATGGTCGAGATGACAGAGACCGCCAACATAATTAACAACGCCACTGAAAATTCCCTTGTCATCTTAGATGAGGTCGGCAGGGGCACAAGTACTTACGACGGCTTAGCCCTTGCCTGGGCGATTACCGAGCACATTGCAAATAATATCAAGTGCAGAACGCTCTTTGCCACGCACTATCACGAGCTTACGGAATTAGCTGAGCTTTTAGTCAACGTGAAAAACTGCAACGTAGCCGTTCGCGAGTGGGCCGGCGAAGTAGTATTTTTGCATAAAATCCTGCCCGGCGGAACGGACAAAAGCTACGGCATTCACGTTGCGAAATTGGCCGGCATCGGCAAGGATATTGTCGCCCGTAGCGCCGAGATATTAGCCGACCTTGAAGCGACCTTCACCAAAGAGGCCTCCGGCAC
>QNBT01000116.1 GCA_003644205.1 Planctomycetota bacterium
CAATTGTATCCGCCGCTATTTACTGGGCAAGTGCGCTAATTTTGGTATTCTTGGATTGGCCAGCTTAGGAAGGAAAATTAAGGCCAGACGTTTTTTATGGATAAAGACAAAACCAAATCCGGCGACCTTGTAAAACTCGCAAAACCTGGGAAATAAATATATGATTGACGATACTGCTAAATATTTTGATGATGATACCCAGGGCCCTCCTTCACACAAGGCTACGGAGGACAAGCAAGCCCGGAATGACATTTTTCTGGATTCCCGCTCCCCGCTTCCGCGGGGACAATTTTACACCTGCGAAAGCAGGTGCGGGAATGACCGGGCGTGACGGTTGTCTAAAAACTTTTTAACGGCAGTTCAGAGCAGAATATGTATGGGAGATTCGATGGCTCGTGCCCAACAGAAAAGGTTTCTTTGCAAAGGCCTATACGGGTGCGGTTTTGCGTTGCTGCTTTTGCTCGTTGCGATAGCGATACTGGCTATTCTCTATGTCATGCAGATGGAGGCGATTTTTGGGCCGGTGACGCCGGGCGCACAAAGGACGGCAGAGCACAGGCCCTGGCTTGAAGAAGACCGAATAGTGCCGGGCGACAGGCTTATTAAGCTCCCCCGGCCACCAAAGCCAACGATAAACGAACCGCTTACGCTAACCGCCCGTGTACAGATGGACGGAAGCGAGCGGGGGATTGCTACGCTTGAGTTTGCCGTCAGCGGCGAGGTAAAAGGGACGTGGTACGGTGAATATTCGAGCAAGGCCCGCGATTATACTATGGAGGCTACTTTTGCAGGCAATATAGACGTGTCAAAAACCTACTCGGAAGGCGAGACTACAGATGAATCACGGCTGTATTTCATTACGAAGGGCACTTATAAGCAAACGGCTCACAATGAGGAAACGGGCACTAAAACTTTAGACGAGGGGCTCGTTTATGTTACGGGCTGGCTGAACGCGGACTATTCCGTAAGCGGGCTGATAACTATCACGACGGACAAGACCTGGTCGGCCTCGTATGAACTGGAAATGGAGTGAGCCGTTACCCCTATGGGGCCTAAAGCCCGGGCCCGTGATGTTAATAACGTTGTGGATAACCGGACACCCGGGTTGTAAGTTGTGTGGTTAAAACCAGATGGACACGGGCGGGGGCGCGTGGGCTACTAAGCCCCCAACAAAAAAGCCCACAACCAACAAAGAAGGTAACAGGTTATCCACCGGAAGCCTGGCCGGTGATTCGAGCGTAAAGCGTTGTTGTGTAAGGGGTTGCGCAACCACGCCAAAGAGTGCCTCACAATACCACCCGGTATATGTCAAGTAATAATAGTTTATTTTTTTATATTTAGTTTTAGTAATAACAGGGGTAGCCAAAAATGAAAAAATATTAGTCATAGTATAACTAAAAGCCTTTTCAAAGGAGAGGTTTTCGGTTACACTGTATTTTTGTGGTGATAGTTGAAACCGGTGTGAAATAACGTTGCAAGAGAAATAATTTCTAAGAGAGGAAGTTATGAAAGCAAAATTCAATAAAGCCGCCCTGCTGGAGGCACTGACGCTTGTGGGGAGCGTTGTGCCGAGCCGAACACCGAAGCCTATACTGCAATGTGTGCGCATTACAGCAGACAAAAACGGTGTTAGTATCTGTGCTACGGACCTCGAGGTTGGAATCAGCTTTGAAATCACTCAGGTTGAGGTACAGCGCCGGGGCAATGCGGTAGTCCCCGCGGACAAGCTGACATCGATAGTTCGTGAGAGCGTTGATGAAGTGATAGAGCTTGAAGTCGCCGAAGCGGCGATGCATATTCGCGGGGCCGACAGCCACTTTACGATATACGGCCATGATGCGCGTCAGTATCCGGCGATGCCTTCGTTTGAGGGCAAGGCCGACCTTGAGGTGGAACTTGGTAATTTGCAGGAGGGCGTGGAACTTTCTGTGTTTGCCGCAGCGCGCGAGAGCACACGTTATGCTCTCAACGGCATCTTGTGGGAAGTACACGGCAAGAAGCTAACGCTGGTTGCCACCGATGGCAGGAGATTAGCCAAAAGCATTGTCACCCTGGCGTCGGCCGCCGATGCCAAATTAGCCGAGCAGCGGATAATCGTGCCGGCCAAGACGATGTCCCTTTTTGACAGAATAGGCGGCGAAGAAACAGAAAAGGTTACTGTGCGGTTCGTGGATAACCAGATTGTCTTAGCTGCGGGGCCGGTTGTAGTAAGCTCGAAGCTGGTGGAGGGCAGCTTCCCGAAGTATGAGGATATAATCCCGACAGATTATGACAAGAAAGTAACTGTGAGGACGGAGGCGGCACTAAGTGCCGTGCGAAGGGCGGCCTTGTTAGCCAGCGAGGAGAGCAAAGGAATCAAGCTGTCGCTGAGCAAAGGTTCTTTGGTGTTCTCAAGCAGGGCGCCGGAAATGGGAGATGCGCAGATAGATATGGCGGTTGATTACAGTGGCGCAGATATTGACATAGGTTTTAATCCACAGTTCCTGGTCGATGCGATGCGGGTAATCAGGGCTGAGGAATTTGACCTTCACCTGGGTGATGCGGACAGGCCCGGCATGATCAAAACGGGGGCCGACTTTCTCTATATTATCATGCCGGTTAATCTTTGATAGGCGAAGTTGCCCGCGGGCGGACAACGAAATTATCACACCGAAGCAGTTATGGATGACGAAGGAAGACTTTTGTTGACGGCTACCAGGCGGCGAACGCGGGGCAGAAAGGTGACTCGGCTCGGACTGTGCACCAAGGCGTACCTCGACAAACAAGACGCTCGCCTGCAAAAGAATTGTTCGGTAGTTGATATCTGGCGCCAGGTTCTGCCAATTACGTTGTATGAGCATTGCAGGCTGGCCGGAATAGCGGGGGGCGTTTTGCGAGTGGTAGCTGAGCCCGGCCCGTATATGCATGAGTTGCGGATGGCCAGCGGAGAGCTTCTGGAACACTTGCAGAATCGGTGCCGGGGGGCGGGCATTAAGAAGATAGTTGTAATTGCGGGAAGTTGCGGGCAGGCAAAGGCCGAAGATGAAAGACCATAAATACGACGCGAGCAACATAAAGATTCTTGGGGGCGTAGAAGCGGTCCGCAAGCGGCCTGATATGTACATAGGCAATCGGCAGGCAGGGGGGTTGCACCACTTGGTTTACGAGGTGCTTGACAACTCCATCGATGAGGCGCTGGCGGGGCGGTGTGACCAGATTATGGTGCACATTCATATAGACGGGAGTTGCTCGGTCGAGGACAACGGTATGGGCATACCGGTTGGGTTGCACACAGGGGTCGGCAAAAGTGCGCTGGAGGTGGTTCTGACGACACTGCACGCGGGCGGCAAGTTTGACGACAAGGCTTACAAGGTTGCGGGCGGCCTGCACGGTGTGGGGGTGAGCGTTGTAAATGCCCTGAGCGAGTGGCTCGAGGCGGATGTTTACAGGGACGGAAAGCACTATCACCTCGAATGTATTCGGGGCAAGGCGAGAGGTCCGGTCGAGACGATAGGGGACACTAACAAACGCGGCACAAAAATAACATTTCTTCCAGACGAGAAGATATTTGAGGATGTGGACTTCAAATACGATACGCTGTTGAAGAGGATACGCGAATTAGCCTACCTTAATGCCGGTATCAGCATCACCTTTCAAGATGACAGGGTCCAAAAAAAAGACACCTTCCATTACAAAGACGGGCTTAAAGCCTTCGTTAAGTACCTGAACGAAGGCAAGAGCGCTCTTTCGAAGATTATATATTGTGCAAGGGAGGATGTGAAGTCATCGCTTGGTTGTGAAATCGCCATCCAGTACAACGACAGCTACGCGGAGAACGTACTAGCCTTTGCAAACAATATCCGAAATATCGACGGTGGTACACACCTGTCAGGCTTTCGGACGGCGCTTACCCGGACGATGAACGCCTACGCGCGCAAGGCCAAAATGCTCAAAGGCAAGGTGGCGACGACCGGCGAGGACCTGCGCGAGGGGCTAACGGCGGTCATCTCCGTTAAGGTGGCCGAGCCTCACTTCGAGGCGCAGACGAAAGTGCGCCTGTCGAATCCGGAAGTTGGCAGCTTCGTTGAAACGGTGATAAACGAGAAATTGGGGATATTCCTTGAGGAAAATCCGGCAGATGCCAAGCGGATTTTGAATAAAGCCATCCAGGCGACGGCGGCCCGTGAAGCGGCCAGGAAGGCTCGAGAACTCACCCGTCGTAAAGGGGCACTGAGCAGCACGAATCTGCCGGGCAAGCTCTGGGACTGTGCCAGCAAGGACACTGTCTCGACAGAGATATTTATTGTTGAGGGTGATTCAGCGGGCGGCTCTGCGAAGGGTGGCCGGGACAGGAATATCCAGGCGATACTGCCGCTCAAAGGCAAGATTCTGAATGTCGAAAAGGCCCGCATCGAAAAGATGTTGGCCCATGAAGAAATCCGTACGATAATAAGTGCTCTTGGGACGGGTATAGGCGCGGATGATTTCAACATAGAAAATTGCAGGTACGGCAAAATCATCCTGATGACCGATGCGGATGTTGACGGAGCCCATATACGCACGCTGCTGCTTACGTTCTTCTTCAGACAGATGCCCCAGCTTTTTGAGCAGGGCAGGATTTATATTGCTCAGCCGCCGCTGTACGAAATCAAAGCGAAAGGAAAAAAGAAATCGGAGTATCTTTTGAACGAGGCCGAGATGCGAAAGCGGATGGAGGCCAGGGCACTCGAAGAGGCCAAGCTGTTGATACGCAACAACGGGGCCGAACCGGCGCCCGTGAAGGGGGCCAAGCTGATGCTGCTGGTCAAGATATTGGACGACATCGAGCGCATTGTCGGCGTGCTGCAAAGGCGCGGGATAGTCTTCAAGGCTTTCGTAGAGGATTATTATGACGGGCAGCGGCTGCCGAGTTTACACGTACGCATAGGCACCGAAAGCGAGTTCTATTATGATAAGGCGCCGTATGGGAAGCGTTTGGCCGAACTTGAGGGGCGTGTTAAAGATGAACGTTTCGCGGATGAAGCCGGACAGATTATAGCCGAGGAACTTCATGAAGTTGACAGGCTTAACGAGCTGAACGGCAAGCTGACAAAAGAGTATGGCCTGGACATCAGGGATTTTCTGTTGAAGCCGGTAAGGGCGGATTCCGGCGAGGCGCTGCCGACAAAATTTGAGATAGTCAGCGGTGACGACTCTTACAGCGTCGTGTCGCTGGCCGAAATATGTTCGGCCGTCAGGCAGATCGGCGGCAAGGGAATCGAAATCAAGCGATTCAAGGGCTTGGGCGAAATGAATTCGGAACAACTGTGGGAGACAACGATGAACCCCGCCCGCCGGACGCTGCTGCAGGTAACCTTAGAGGACGCGGGGGAGGCGGACAGGCTCTTTAGCATTTTGATGGGCGATGACGTGGAAAAGCGAAGAAATTTCATTCGCGACCACGCCCTTGAGGTGCAGAACCTCGACGTTTAACTTGTGGTGGCAGCGGCAAGCGAAGCTTGGGGATGGGATGGGTACTGGCTGTTTTCTGAAGCTGACATAATTGAGTGTTGACTGTCGGGCAAATAGAAGTCAAAATAGAATACCAGGAAGCAGGAAACAGGAAAATAAACATATTTTCGCGAAGGCTTGGGAAGGGACGTACAAATGGCAAATATGGCAAAAATGGCGGTATTGGCGGTGATTATAACGGTTCTGGCCGGGGGTTGTCAGAAAAAGATAGAAAAGAAGGCCGGCGAGGCCGCAGTTAGCCGGAACCAGGAGAGAAAGGCGGAGCTACTCAACCGGATTGAGGCCAAATACGAAAACCCCCAGGCACATTATGAATTGGGCAAACTCTATCAGGCCGACGGATTGTGGGATAAGGCCGAGTGGCATTACAATGTAGCTCTGGGCTTCGACCCCATCTACAGAGAGGCGCAGGCTGCAATTGTGAAGTTGCTTGCAGAGAGCGGCAACAGCGCCCGGTCCGAGTTGTCGGCGGAAATTTATATAAATCAGGCAAGTACCTCGGCGCAGGCATCTCTTCGCTTAGGCCAGGCCTTTCAGAAGGAACTGTTGGATGATTATGCGATGGCCTGTTACCAGCAGGCGCTGGGTATGGCGCCAAACTCGGCGGCAATCCACCGGCAGATGGGCTATTATTATCTCAGTAAGGGCGATAAGGTCCGGGCCGAGGAGTACCTAAAGCGAAGCTTCGCCATCGACCCCTACCAGGCCGAGGTCGCCGGTGTCTTGGGCCAATTAGGCGTGGTCGTACAGATACCACGAAAGACCGAAAAGGATACGACAATTCTCGACAAGATACTCAACCGGTAAAACTTCGGCAATGCAGGGCCAGGCCCCGCATACCCCGCATACCACATTTATTTAGCCACGCCGCTGGAGGGGGCTACGGCAGGTAGCCTTGTGTGATTACAAAATCGTCCCAGTATGCCTCGCCGCGGTCGGTGGCGCCGTCGGCCCTGTCGCCGACCCTGAAACCGTCCTCGAAGCCGCAGTGGATCCACATATCGCACGTCTCTTCCAACTGGCCGTCTATATAGACATCGTAATCGTTTGACGCAGGCCGGACCTTCATTTCGATATCATACCACTGGTCGGTGTTTAATGTTTTTATGGTTCAACTCCC
>QNBT01000117.1 GCA_003644205.1 Planctomycetota bacterium
CGAACCCGTTGCATATCTACCTTTGCACGACTGCACAAAAATCTTTCCGAAAGCTGCTGCTGGTTCATTTCCAATGAAAACATTGCTAATGGAATACCCCTGTCTACCCCAATATACTCGGCAATATTCAAAGCGAAGCTGGTTTTTCCCATACTCGGTCTGCCGGCCAAAATTGTCATTTCACCCTTCTGAAGTCCACAAAGACAGTCATCAAGTTCATAGTAACCGGTAGGGAGCCCTGTTATAATTCCGGATGGTTTGTCCGACCTTCTTGTCTCAATTCTCTCAAATGCTTCCTGTAGAAGATTCTGCAACTGAACTGCTACACCACTCATTCTTTTTTCTGCAATGGCAAAAATCTTCCGCTCAGCTTCATCAACCTTCTCGGAAACTTCCCCACCTTCATCATAAGCATGACCAATGATTTCATTCCCCGCTAGGACCAACTCCCTAAGTAGAGCCTTCTCCGTAACGATTTCTATATAGTGCTCAACATTTGCCACCACCGGCACGGAGTCTGTCACCTCTACGAGATATTTTGCGCCCCCTATAGACTTCAGTTTTTTACATTTCTTCAGTTCGTCGCGAAGAAGCACAATGTCAATATTTATATTCTTTTCGTAAAGCGACACAAGTGCTTCAAAAATTATCTGGTGCTCTGGTCGGTAGAATGACTCGCTTTTTAACTTTTGTACAACTTGTCCGATGCACGCGGGATCGAGGATCATAGAGCCCAATACAGCGGCTTCAGCCTCTAACGATTCGGGCATCGTCCGACCCATTGTATCCCCAATACCACCGGCCTTGCTCGGCCGGGGGCCGTTATTCTTCGCTGTTTTCGCTTGCTGGTTCAATTGTCTCATCCTGTGATACGACAATTACATTGATATTCGCGGTCAAATCCGGCGCTATCTTCAGAGTAACCTGGTGTGTGCCGACCTCCTTGATGTGTTCGCTCAATTGCACCATCTCATCGGCTATCTCGAAACCCTGCTCACGAAGATTGGTTCCAATATCCCGCTCGGTAACCGAACCGAAAAGATGACCTAATTCATTGGCCCTTGCCGCTAAAACCGCCTCGGCGCCTTCAACCGCATCGGCTGCGCGCTCTAATTGTTCACGTGCAAGTTCCCTTACCTTGGCACGCTTGGCCTTTGCCTCGGCCAGAGCCTTTATGTTCGCTTCAGTAGGCTCGGTCGCTACCGCATGTGGCAAAAGATAGTTCCTCGCATAGCCGGCTTTGACCTCTACTACGTCTCCGAGAAAGCCCAGATTCTGGACGTCTTGACAAAGTAAAACCTTCATAATCAACCTCTGACTTCTGTCTTCTGACTTTTAACTTGTAAACGGCAGCAACGCCATGAAGCGGGCCCGCTTGATGGCTGTCTTTACCTTCCTCTGGCATGACGCACAATTACCGCTCCGCTTGCGAGAAAAAATCTTCCCACGATTAGTAAGGAGCTTTTGCAGCACGTCCACGTCCTTGTAGTCAATATACTTCTCGCCTTCCCTGCAAAACCGACATTGTGTCTGCTCACGTACGCCTGTCGCAGGCCGTCTTCGTCTCCTCTTGGTTGCCGTCCTATCTCTCATCGCAATTCTTGCCATTCTACATTACCTCAACATTATACTTACTTACCAACCACAACCACAAACGTTCTGTCCTGCGTTTTGGTTAGCGGTCCGCATCGCTTGGGCCCAATATAGCTCAAAACGGTATATCGTCATCAGACGCAGCAGGTGCCTGCCCGTCGAGACGCGGTCTCGCCGCGGCTGGCGAATTCGTGTCCGCACGACTCTCACCGGCTGAAGTAGTTCCCTCAGGGCCGGCGCCTCCAGCGGAGCCGACAAACTGAAACCGCTCTACGGTTACCCGCAGCTTGCTGCGCTTTGAACCATCCTGTGCCTGCCAACTATTAAAGGTCAGCCTGCCTTCGACAAGCAAAGGCTGGCCTTTTTTACAATACTTGTTGATATTCTCGGCGCTCCTTCCAAAAGCCCTGCAGTCCACAAAGCACGTCTCTTCCCTCGCATTTCCGTCCTGACCCGTCCATCTGCGATTTGTTGCCAGACCGAAGTCCACCACCGCTGTCTGGTTGGGCGTGTAGCTCAGTTGCGGTTCGCGTGTTAAATTGCCTAACAATATAACTTTATTATAACTGGCCATGTTAATCTTCCTTATTCTCAATGTCTCCGCTTGTTGTGCTGCTACCGTCATTCCTTCGCCTGTCCGGAGTCCGGCTTAGCCGAACCTTGCGGCCCCTGAGCGGATTTTGCCCTGTGTCGAGGGCCCATCGGGCGTTTAGAGGACCTTTCTCTCGCCGCCTTGGCTTTTGCTCGTTTGGGCTTTTGGTCTTCAGCCTTTTTTGAAGCTCCGGCCCCGCCTCTTCTTTCCGTCTTTGCCGCCATTGTTTTAGCACCTGCCCTTGCCGGTTTCGCCGTCACCTCAGTTGTTTCAGTCGCCGCCGGTGGGGCCTTTTCCATATCTTCGGTGCTCATCTTGTCCGTGCGAATAATGAGCGCACGCATAATCCGCTCTGAAAGCTGGACCGTCCTCTCGATTGCCGCAACCTTGGACGGGTCGCCTTGAAAATACGTCAGGATGTACGTCCCTCTGCTTTTGCCACCGATGTCATACGCCAGCCTCCGCTCATCCCATTTCTTCATCGAGACTATCTGGCCATCGCCCCTGGCTAATGTTTTTTTGATGATATCGTTAATACCATCCCAGTCTGCGGCCGCTTCGCCCGAATCGACCAAAAACAATCCTTCATATAATCTTTTAGTGGCTGTACTCAAACCAATATCTCCAATTGCCAATTATCAATTATCTGTTTCTTCCTTCACACGTCATTTCGCACATTGAACTTGTTCATCGCTACACCGATGCCTTGTTTAACCCAGCAAATCACCGCCTCGGCGGCCCTTTGGACGGCTTCGTCTATCAGCCGCCTGTCTTCTGTGTCCGGCCTGCTCAACACATAATCGGCCCCATCCTGCTCTCCGCTCTGGCCGATGCCGACTCGCACACGGGCAAATTCATTGCTGCCGAGCCTGTCGATAATGTCCTGCAGACCATTATGGCCACCGGCTGAACCCTTCGGCCTTATCCGTATCCTGCCCGGTTCGAGAGACATATCATCCGTAACGACAATAATATCTTCAACCGACAGCTTGTAAAATCCCGTCACCGTCGCTACAACCTGACCGCTGCGGTTCATATACTGCTGCGGCTTAAGCAATATCAGCGTCTCGTCGTCAAGTCCGCACCGGCAAACAAGGGCGCCGAACTTCTTCTTTTTTACATCTACTCCCAACTGCCGGGCCAAACTGTCAATTACATCAAAGCCGGCGTTATGCCGCGTCCCGACATATTCTGCGCCGGGGTTGCCCAATCCTATAACCATCTTAATCTCGCCTCTACCACAGCGAGTATCCAATCGGCCTCGTGCGTCAGGGGCAATCCTTGCCCAAAGCTGTCCCAAAAAACCTGATGTCAAAATACGCAACGCCCGGTGCGAAACAACTCTCTATTTAGATTCATTTTCGCCCTCTTCATCAACTTTCTCGGTAATAACCTCAGGAGCCACCGGCATCTCTTCTTCAAGCTCTTCGGTACTCTTGGCCGCCGCAACAAGATGACAGGTCAGCACTAACGTCTCAGGGGTGGTCGATAACTTCATTCCTTCCGGGAGCTCTATATCGCCTGCATGAATCGTGTCACCTACACCTAACTCCTTGACGAAAACCGGAATAACTTCCGGGATATCGCTTGCCTTGCACTCAATTTCGAGGTAGTCAAGGTGTTCATCCACAATGCCGCCCTCATGGGCCCCCTTGGCCGTGCCCTTTAACTCAATCGGCACCGTTACTTTTACCATCTCGGTCAGGCTGACACGAACCAGGTCCGCGTGAACAATGTCCTTGCCGAGGTGGTCGTACTGCAGGGCTTTGACCATCAGAGTTTCCGACTGTTTGCCCACTTTGACATTGAACAGCCGATGCCCATGGTGCAACATCTCCGCAAAATTATGCAAATCCAGCGAAACGGCTACCGGTTCGGCGCCGTGCCCATATACTATAGCCGGCAGCCTGCCGGCCCGCCGCAGCCGCGCAGCATGTTTCGAGCCAACTTCGGTTCTCACTTCCACATCCAAAGCAATCGTTTCTGACATATCGTTCTCACAAAATACTGTCTTAGTTTCTTATTAGCCTTGACTTACAACAACTCGCCAGGCCACAAATACATAAACGGCTAACCTTCGTCAAACATAATGCTTACCGATTCATTCTTGTGTATCCTGCCTATCGCCTCACCGAGGAGCTCTGAAACCGTCAAAACCTTTATATTCTCAAGCGAAGCTGCCTTGTCATTCAAAGGCACGGTGTCGGTTACTATCACCTCGTCAAAAGGAGCTGCCTTGATACGCTCCACCGCCCCGCCAGCTAAAACTCCATGCGTAGCTCCTGCTAATATATTCTTCGCACCCCTGTCTTTCAGTAGTTTCGCCGCCCCGCAAAGTGTCCCCGCTGTGGTAATCATGTCATCACACATCACTATATTTCTGCCCTTGACCGTACCGATGATCTCATTGCACTCGACCTCGCTACCGCTGACTCGCCGCTTGTGGATGGTCGCCAGCTCACCACCAAGGGCCGAAGCATATCGCGCCGCTGTCTTCATGTTCCCTACATCAGGCGCCACCACCGTCAAATCCGAAAGCTTCTTGCCCTTGAAATACTTCACTAATACCGGTTCCGCCGTCAAATGGTCAACAGGTATGTCGAAAAAGCCCTGTATCTGTTCTGCGTGAAGGTCTATCGCCAACACCCTGTCGGCACCGGCGGTGGCAATGAGATTGGCTACCAGCTTCGCAGTGATCGGAACTCTGCCCTCATCTTTGCGGTCCTGCCGCGCATAGCCGAAATACGGCACCACAGCCGTGATCCGTACGGCGCTGGCCCTGCGCAGACAATCCAGGAATATCAACAACTCCATCAGATTGTCGTCAACCGGTATGCACACCGGCTGAACGACGAAGCAATCTCTGCCGCGGACATCGTCTTCCAGCTTGATAAACCTCTCACCGTCGGGAAAACGTTCTATCTTCGCCGCGCCCATTGGTATCCTGAGATATTTACATATGGCTTGAGCTAATCGCGCGTTGCCCGTCCCGCCGAAAACTCTAAGAGGATGATCCATCATGGTTATTCATTTCCCTTAAACGACCCGAACACAACGTTATCTTCCAATACGGTCCCGTCCCGCAGATAAGCGAACGGTCCGACCCGGCAATCCCGCCCGATTTCCGCCTGGCCGTGAATATATGTAAATGGTTCTATCACCGTATCAGGCCCAATCCGGGCCCGAGCATCTATCCACGTATTATCGGGGTCCACTATCGTAACACCACTATTCATAAGCCTGTGCTGAATCCGCCGCTGCATAATCTTGCCGGCGAGGCTCAACTGCTCGCGGTCGTTCACACCCAACGCATCCTGGGCCGCAACGGCGGTAACGGCCATTACCTTGTGCCCCGTGTGAATGATAACATGCAGAGCATCGGTGAGGTAATATTCATTTTTAGCGTTGTCCGGTGTAATCTTATCCAATGCCTCCAACAATACCGGCGCGTCAAAACAGTAGTACGAAGGATTAATCTCTTTAATCAGGCGCTGCTGGTCAGTGCAGTCTTTTTCTTCAACTATACCCTGAATGTTGCCGTATGAATCACGTACAATCCTGCCGTAACCAGTCGGGTCGTCAAGCACTGTCGTTGCTAATGTCGCCGCAGACATCTCCGAGGTGTGCTTGTCGATAAGTGTCTTCAGCGTCTCGCTGCGAATAAGGGGTCCGTCGCCGCAAAGAACCAATACTTGCCCATCAAACCCGGCAATATGCCCCTTACAACACATAACCGCATGGGCCGTCCCTTTCTGCTCGTCTTGCTCGACAAACACAATGTCGTCGCAGTCCTTGTAACGTTCGATTACATGGTCTTTGTTATAGCCTACAACAACAAGTATCTTACTGACCGCAACCTCACGGCATGCATCGAGGACGTATGACAACATAGGTCGGCCACACACTTCATGCAGCACCTTCGGCAGTTTCGTATTCATCCGCGTGCTCTCACCAGCCGCTAATATTATCGCAATCCTGTCAGCCATCTAACCGTCAAACCATCCAACCATCTAACCGTCCAACCATCCAACCATCTAACCGTCCAACCATCCAACCATCTAACCGTCCAACCGTCCAACCTACCCGGCCAGGACTCGAACCTGGAATGCGAGTACCAAAAACTCGAGTGTTACCTATTACACCACCGGGTATTACAATTGAAAATCTTTTATTTTCTATTGACTATTGAACTTTCCACAGATACCGGCGGTTTATATCTTACCACTAAATCTCATGACAGAACACTCTTCAATCACAAAAATATTCAATAATCAATAGTAAATTCTTATTAACGTCCCAAAGTTTGGGGGTAATCCGGTTATTCCCTTTCCAAACAAATAATCGCGTTTAACGCTTTATCAGCTACCGGCAGCATAACAAACCTGTAAGTTCTCTTGTGCCCAAAG
>QNBT01000118.1 GCA_003644205.1 Planctomycetota bacterium
AAGGCCTGCCGCGTCCCGGCCAAAGAGGCCCTGAAAATGGCTAAACAGCATTGAAAGAGAAATTTCGAATGACAATTGTGGAATTTTCTATCACAACATGTTTCGTGGTCTTTATCGCATCTAGGGGCAAATTAAGGTGTCCGGTACATTTTTTGGGGTCTTCCTCGCGGCCTTAACGTCGATTCCAAGTTCATTCTCAAAGCAGTTCTGATTATCCAATCCGATTCTCCGAAAGGAGCACCTCTGTTGATACTGTTTTTCAATCCGCCAAGTTGAACCGCCGGCTCAATTTGGTTTACAAATTCATCGCCCAGGCCCGTTCCGCCTATTATCCCGATAAGTTCTTCTGCCATCAGACGTCTCCTTACGAATTTTTGACCCATTATAGCCGCCGGGCCAGCCGATTTCACTAAATTTCAGGCACAGTTTGAGGTATAATAACCTCTGTGATGAACCTTACAAAAGCAATAAAGCGAAAAGCGATTGAGCTTGGTTTCGACCTTGTCGGTATAACAGGCGCCGAGCCGATAGAAGCCGGCGAAATCGAGTATATCAAGAACTGGCTGGCCGCCGGCCGAGCTGCTGGAATGAGCTATATGCACAGGAATTTTGCCAAAAGGACAAATCCGGCCAGGATACTGCCCGGCGCAAAATCTGTAATATGTGTGGGCCTGAACTACAAACCACCGCCCGTCAAAAACCCGCCTGACGACAATTCGACCGATTACGGCAGAATCGCGAACTACGCGCTGTGGGAGGACTACCACCCCTTCATGAAGAAGCGTTTGCGGGCCCTTGCCCGTTTTATGAACGATTTAGTCGGTGCAAGCAATTTTACATTCAAAATCTGCGTTGATTCGGCACCTTTGGCGGAACGCGCATTGGCTCAGCGGGCGGGATTGGGGTTTATCGGCACTAATCACATGCTGATAAATCCGCGCCTCGGCCTGCAGATATTCTTAGGCGAAATCATTACCAACATCGAACTCGACCACGACTCGCCGATGACAAACCACTGTCCGGATTGCAATAAGTGCATTCGGGCCTGTCCGACGGGGGCGTTGGGTTCTGCGGGGACGTTCGACGCCAACAAGTGCATCAGTTATCTGACCATCGAACACAAGCAAGATATTGCGTCGGATCTTGCCGCCAAAATCGGCAACCGTCTTTTCGGCTGCGACGAGTGTGTCCTCGCCTGTCCGTATGACCTAAATGCCCCGCCTTGCGCCAACACACAGCTTCGTTTCTTTCCAGAATACATGCGGATACAGCCTGGGCGGGTCCTGGCCTGGCAGCAGACACAGTTCGACAGACTCTTTGCAGATTCAAGTGTGAAACGCCTGGGACTTGAAAGGCTCAAAAGGAATTCTAAAATCTGTCTGGCCAATAGCGGCACCGGTCAGGGCGCAAGGAAAATATCGTCCTCATCACAGGGAACTTCAAAGCCCGAATAACTCTCGGCGTCTCTAACTGTGTAGATATCATCGCCGAAAACAATCCTCGTCCTCATAAATTTGCTGCTTCCGTCCCCGAACAGAACGTTCTGCCCACGCCCTGCATGATTGGCGCTCATAAGCTTCAAAAGTTGCTTGTTCAGCAAAACCCTCGTGCGCTCATCAGGTATGCTTACGCCTTTGCCCCGGTCAAATATCTTCTCAAAAACAGGATTCAGGTCCGCTAACAGGACACCCCTTTGGCCTTTTTGATATTTCCCGCACTTATCAGAGGTAAACGTGAAACTGTAACTTATGTGCCATCTCGAGGGAAAGTCCTGATATTTCGCCAATTGAGCTTGTGTATAGGTGGCGCGGGCGGCATCCTTCATGCCGGGGCAGATGCATTCTTTTCCATCGAGATATCCCTTTTTTACCAAAAGCCACATATGTCGTGTATTCGACTGATTCTCCGCGCCCTGGTACCCAACTTTCCACCAGGGCGAACCGGCCGTCATAGCCACCGCAGGAAGCGTACCATTGTTGTCGTCGGCATAGCTTGCAATCGCCCGACCTATACGCATCTGATTTGCCCTACACACCGCCGTCTCGCGCATCCTTAAAAGCGAAGGCAGCGATACTCCCACTATCACCAGTACAACCGCTGCTATTGCCGCAACCTCAGCAACGTTTCGCCAAAAGCTGCGACTGGTCGTAGCAGCAGGACTTTCGATGTGAGCGGTTTTTCTCTGTTCGGCCGCGAGGAGACTTTCCAGCCGGGCCTGCTCCGATGAGGCCGCCAATTTGAGTTTGGCTACGGTAAGCTCGACCAGGTTCTCAGGACAGGGCTCATACTTCACACTGTCTAACTGCCTGAGACTATCCTCAAGATTTGCATACAATTGGGCGGCTTCGGGATTGCCGGCGATCAGGTCCCGACCTTGATTGATTCGCTCCTGGTCCCCACAGCGAAAATAAAAGTCGAGAATGACCTCTTTTTCTTCTTTGCTGAGATTACTCATTATTTATCATTGCTCCGGTTCGCAGCTTTCCACTTCTTCGTGAAATAGACTACAGCGGTGTGGAGGCGACTCTTAACCGTTCCAATAGGTATACTGAGTATCTCGGCCATTTGTTTATAAGAAAATTGTTCGAAATAGGCTAAAATTAAAATCCCGCGGAGTTTTTCCGGCATATTCGCTATAATCTCCCTCACCCGTTGAGCAGTTTCATCCCCAGATACCTCTTCATCAGGCGTTATTTTATAGGACGTAAGAAGGTTTACAACATCGTCAATAGATACATCGCCCGCATCAGCAACGACACCTAATTCCACTGAAGCCCCCCTTTGCATCTTACGAAGGGCGTCCTTGGCCTTGTTCGCTGCAATCGTAAAAAGCCACGGACGCAAAGGCCGGCTCGTGTCAAAGCTCTCTTTGCTCATATAAAGCTGCAGGAATGTCTCCTGGAATACGTCCTCGACAAGGTCCTGGCGGTTCAGGAAACGCTTCAAAAATGCATACAGCGGGTTCTTGTAACGACCTACGAGTTCACGGAACACTTCCTCATCCCCCGCCATATAGCGGACGAGCAGTTCTGAATCCTTCAGCTTGTTCGTCGGCGCGTTCATCTATTCCAGGTCTTAACCATCAGATATGACCTCTACCGATTTTATAACCACCGACTCAGCAGGGACATCCGAAAATCGACCTTTCCGGGTTGTCTTGACCGCTGCGATTGCATCGACAACTTTCATCCCTTCGACGACCTTGCCGAACACCGCGTAACCCGGCTTGCCCTTACCGGCATAGTTGAGAAAGGTGTTGTCCTTATGATTGATGAAAAACTGGCTCGTAGCGCTGTCAGGATTATTCGTCCGCGCCATCGCAATCGTGCCCCTGTCATTTTTCAGGCCATTATTGGCTTCGTTGACAATCGGCTCTCGCGTCTTTTTCTGCTTCATATCTGCCGTAAATCCGCCGCCTTGTATCATAAAGTTCGGTATGACACGATGAAAAATCGTCCCGTCGTAAAAACCCTCTTTTACATAAGTAAGGAAATTGGCGACAGTTACAGGGGCCGCTTTCCGGTTAAGCTCAAGAACAATATCACCTTTGCCCGTCTCCAGTTTGACCATGACAGAACCTGCCATCGGCTCATAGCTCCTTTCAGAAACAATAAAATTCGGCCTTGAAAACACCGCCACACTTCCCGGATAGGCCAGCTTCGCTTCTTTGGTTTTGACCTCTTTGAGGAAAAACACGCCCGTATCCCCGACCTTCATAGCAGGGTCGAAACCTTTTACACCACGCGTAGTCAAAACCACCTTTAGCTTACCTGCCCCGAGTTTTCCCTTCAAAATCGTCCCGACTTTGATGGTCGTCTCATCTGCCTCGGCGGATATCTTCGTAACCTTAACCACCTGAGCCAAAACGACAACCTCAGCACTATCTGAAAGCTGGGCTAATTCTATTTGCTTGATTTCAGACCCCAAAACCCCCGTCTCACACACCAGAACAGCCAACACCCAAGTGGCCAACAAATTGAACCAGGATTTGTTCATCATACAACCTTCCTTTCAAAATCAACGTTATTTCATCTTTTTGTTAGCTTATATACTACCGGCCTGGAAAAAGCAACACCCGTCCTACTTCACCCGTTTATTCTACAAGCCCCGGAACGATGTTTGCAAGTAACTGCTTTATCACTTGAAAAAAAAGCTTTTAGCATTTATCGTTATGCAAACACGGTTAATCTTAACAACAGGGATTGTCATTATGGATAGCGAACAAAGGTACGAGAAAACCGCTAAAATTTTGACTGATAATGGTCAGGGGCAATTGCTGGCGTTCTACGACCAATTGCCGGACAACATGAGGCAGCATCTGCTCGCCCAGATTGAGCGTCTTGACTTCTCACAGATACCAATCTGGATAGAAAAATATATCAAAAACGCCCGAACGATGACCCTGGCGAACATTCTCGAACCGGCCCCGGCATATCCATCGGAACCAACAACGCTGGCCGAGCAGCAAAAATACGAGCTGGCCCGAAAGCGGGGTACTGAATTGCTCTCGGCCGGCAAGGTCGCTGCCTTTGTGGTCGCAGGCGGACAGGGAACCCGTCTTGGCTTCGACGGGCCCAAAGGCAATTTCCCTATAAGCCCGATAAAAAACAAGACACTTTTTCAGCTCTTCGCCGAAACAATCCTTGCAGCAGGCAAAAAGTACGGAACAGAGCTTTGCTGGTACATCATGACCAGTCCGTTAAATAACAGGGCTACTCGAGAGATTTTTGAATCGAACCATTATTACGGCCTGGATAAATCCGGCGTATTCTTCTTCGAACAGGGTACGCTGCCGAACTTCACTTTCGATGGCAAAATACTGCTCGCCGACAAGGCAAATATCGCCGCCAGCCCCGACGGCCATGGTGGCAGCCTCAAAGCCCTTTACAAAAGCGGTGCGCTGGCCGATATGAAGGCCAGGGGCATCGAATACATCAGCTATTGGCAGATTGACAATCCGCTTGTTAATATCTTCGACCCGCTTTTTGTCGGCCTGCATGCACTCGATGGTGCCGAAATGTCGGCAAAGGCACTTGTCAAATCCCGACCAACCGAAAAAGTCGGCAATTTTGGCCTCGTAAACGGCAAAGTTATCGTGATAGAGTACAGTGACCTTCCTGACGAACAAGCCAACAAACGCAAAAGAGACGGCTCTTTGCTCTTCGAACTCGGCTCAATCGCGATTCATATCATAAGCACTGCGTTTGTCGAGAAGCTGAACAGAGGTGGTTTTGCCTTGCCAATTCACCGTGCCGTTAAGAAAATTTCGCACATCGACACAAGCGGAAATGCAGTAACACCGACAGAGCCAAACGGTATAAAGCTCGAAACGTTCGTATTCGACGCCCTGCCCTTAGCCGCCAATCCCGTAATACTTAAAACTATCAGGACTGAAGAATTTGCACCCGTCAAAAACGCCACCGGCGAAAACAGTCCCGATGTTACCCGACAAATGATGATTGACCGGGCTGCCGGATGGCTGGCCGCAACAGGTGTTACCGTCCCGCGAAGACCCGACGGCCTACCTGACTGCATTATCGAAATCGCCCCGAGCTTTGCCCTATCGGCCCGGGACGTCAAGGCCAAAAAAGACCGGATACCACCCATCAGCGCGGGGGACCAGCTCTATTTGGAATAACACTCGACCTAAATAATCAGCATCGCATCGCCGTAAGAGTAAAATCGATATCGCTGCTCGATTGCACGCCGGTAGGCAGCCAACACATTCTCCAAACCCGCAAATGCGCAAACCAGGGCAAGCAGGCTGGACCGGGGCAGATGGAAATTCGTTATCATGGCGTCAACCATCTCGAACTCATAGCCCGGCATAATGAATAAATCCGTCACTCCCCTGGCAGCAGCTACCTTCCCGCCTGAGGCAACCGTCTCCAACGTCCGCACTGAAGTCGTGCCCACCGCGATAATTCGCCCACCTTTGTCTTTCGTATCGTTAATCACCTCCGCACTATCCTGTGAGATGCCGAAGGTCTCGGTGTGCATCTTGTGGTCTGAAAGGTTGTCAGCCTTTATTGGTGCAAAAGTCCCTGCTCCAACATGCAAAGTAACGTATGCAAACCGGACCCCCTTGTCCTTCAATCGCTCCAGGAGTCTCTCTGTAAAGTGCAGCCCTGCTGTCGGCGCCGCCACCGCTCCGGGTCTGTCCGCATACACCGTCTGGTAACGCTGAAGGTCTGCCTTTGCTAACTGGTTATCATCACTACGCTTAATATAGGGCGGAAGTGGTGCAAAACCTATTGTTTCCAAAATCACCTCCGCCTGGGATGCCGAGCCTACATCAAGCAGCCACCGCCCATCGCCGGTCCTGGCAACCGCTTTTACCTGATGATAATCGGCACCGGTTCTGTCCCGCAGCACTATCATTTCACCGGCTTTAACCTTGCCGGCCCCTTTGACCATCACTTCCCACAGTCCGTCCTCCGTCTCAGATAGAAACAAACCCTCCAGCTTTGCCCCCGTCTGTCGGCGAGCGAAGAATCTTGCCGGCAGAACCTTTGTATTGTTCAACACCACACAGTCGCCCGGGCCAATATATTCGAGAACATCTGCAAACCGCCTGTCC
>QNBT01000119.1 GCA_003644205.1 Planctomycetota bacterium
CAGACAAAGACAAACATGGCAACGGGTATGGCCGACTTTTCGCCGAAGTGTTTAAGCGCTAGAACCGTACCGAGCCCTGCGTTTTGCATACCAATCTCGATACTTAGAGTCCGTCTTCTGGCTGAACTAAACCTGCAGGCTGTGCCAAGCCCAAACCCGGCTAACATTCCGTAAACATTCAAGACCAGCACCGGCACAAGGAGCCAGAGCGTCCCTAAGCCGAGCCTTTGCCGATTGGCGGCGATTACGACCGAACAGATGAATATTATGAAGGTTACCGATACGGCGGGAAAAACATGTCTTAGTTTCTCGATTTTTTCCCTAAGAATAGCCCGGACAGAGATGCCGACGGCCAACGGCAAGACCACCATAAATACGACATCCCAAAACATCCGCCAGAAGTCCACGGGCATTATCGCACCGGCCAGCAGCTTTGTAAGAGCGGGCGTTATAATTGGACACAAGAGCGTGGAGACAGCGGTTAGCGAAACCGAATAGGCGGCATCGGCACCGGCGATATAGCTCATTACGTTACTTGCCATCGCACCGGGCATACACCCGGCTAAGATGAGTCCGACAGCTAATTGTGGCTCTAAATTGAAAAGCTTTGCCACCGCAAAAGCGCCAAGCGGCATAATAGTAAACTGTGCCGCAGAGCCGACAAGGACTATAACGGGCTTTTGTGCAATTCGTTTGAAGTCATCGGGCCTGAGAACCGCGCCTATTCCGAACATAGTCAGCGCAAAGAACCATTGATTGTATGCACCGAGTGCCTTGAAGGAGCCGGGCCAAAAGTAGGCAAAAACAGCAAAGAGAAGTACCCACACGGCGAAGTACTTGGTGTAAAACCTTAATATCCCGTTAATCACGGCGTAACCTTTTAGCGGTCTATTCCCGAAGAGATAACCTCATTTGTCACTCCTGCGAAGCCAACCCGTAATATGTCCCGCCTTTGTATCGTTGTCAAGAAAAATGACCCCTGCAGCCAATTGCTGCCATTCGTTGCTCCATCCCTTTGGCCGGAAGCCAAAAGGCTACAACCTTCATCTCAGAACTGTTATAACATGGGTGGCAGCCTCTGAGCCGACAGGCTCAGGGGATGGTTTTTTCGTCTCATCTTATTGCCCGAGTTTTTGTTTTGTTACAGCCAGTTTCATATCGGTTGCGGTGCTTTGGCTGATACCCCCAAGGGCGTATTGGCTGTCGCCAAAGCAAATATCTTTATCGACACGCAGACACACGACGCGCTTTTCGCGCCGCAGGTGCTGCAGTTGCCTGTCAATTTCGGCGGCGATTACACCACAGATGTCCTGACCGGAGCCGGCGGTAAGGATTTCAGCGCCAACGGCATAAACGGCCGGCCCGTTGCCGGTGGACATGACGGTAACGGTGGTTATCTGCTCCTCGGCGGCCGGGGCCGGCTGGGCACAAGAGATGTCATCGGGAACGGTTACTTCGTAATTTTCGGCAACGATGAACCGGCAAACTAACAAAAAGAATATTATCAGCAGAAAAACAATATCGATAATGGGTGTCATGTCGAATCGGCTGATTGGCGTTTGATGGTCGAATATGCGCAACATGCCCTTTCCTCACGAACCCCGTTTTACAGGAAATTGCCTTTTAGAAACGCCGGTCCCGTCCTTAGCAGGCTGCTGGCGCATGGTTAGGGGCTTGGGCCGGTTTGTTGGCATAGGCTGCTTTGCGTTTTTGGTCGGGACGGACACCTCTTTGATAGGCACCTTTGGTACCGGCTGGGTCTTCGGTGGTTGCTGCGGTTGCAGCTTTCGGGACTCAGGCCCCTGTTGCCGGCTAAGTCCATGAAGTTTTATCCGCGCCAGCAGTGCCTCAAGCTCCATCGCTGCTTCTGCAAAAATGGTCTGGATTCGCGTGTGGAATATCCCTGCAATTGCAAGGGCGGGGATTGCTATGAGCAGTCCCCAGAAGGTGGTGATAAGGGCTATTGAGATGGCCGCAGCCAACTGGTCCGGCCGGGGCTGGCCGCCAGAAATGCCTAAGAGGTTGAATGCCTTTATCATTCCAAAGACAGTCCCGAAAAGACCCACCATCGGAGCGACATTGCCGATGATATTACACCATTCAACCTTTCGCAAAAGGTGCATAGCACGCCCCTGCAGGGCATCAGCGGCGAAGCGGGACAGTTGCCGGTAATTATCATTTGACTGTTTTGACCTGACAATTGCGTCCGACAGTGCCCCGCTGAGCAGGTCGCCGGAGTCGCTAAATTTCGCAGGTATCTCGGCCGGGCCTGGATTTTCCGCAGCTTTTACAATGCGGTCGGAGGCACCGGCAGGAAGAAGTTTTTTCCGGCGGATAGAAAAGGCAAGGTCGATAGCAAGATAGCAGGTGATAACAGACATCGGCAGCAGGATGACCCAGACTATAGGGCCGCCGGCAATAACAAACTGAAAGAAAAAGGTCTTTGTGCCGTCGTCCGGAGTGAACACGTCGAACAGGCCCGAGGCAGATGCCGAAGCCGGCAATACGATAGCAACCGCAGCTCCAAAGGCCGCTAAGGCGAATTCGACACCGGCTGGTGTAAAACAACCTCTGCCAAGTCTATCTTTCATAGGTTACTTTGACTCCGTTCGTGTTGGTATCGGCGCTGCAATTGGGTTTTTAGTCAATATTGGTGAACCGGCCGCCGCTGCGCTTCGCCACTGCCTGCAATATCTCGCAATCTTGGGGCTGGGCCCAGAAACCTATGGTATTAATCCTGGTTGAATGTGCAAGTTTTTTTCTCAGATTCTCAACAATTAAGGCAAAATCCGAGGCATCAGCGCGGTCAAGGTCCACACCGTCGGTGAGAAAATATATCAATTCGCAGGCTTTGCCCCCAGGGTCCCGCAATCGCATGGCGCGCTCGAGGGCGGCTAAGGCATTTGTCGTTTGACCGGGCCGGACATCATCTATGAAGTTGTACGCAGCCGACTTTGCCTTTGGAGTAGCGCGAATTATTTTCCCACTGCCTGATTCAAGCAATTGGTCCCCGTGGAAGAAAATAATGTAGAAGTAATGGTCGGGCGGAAGATTTGAAATTGATGTTTTGAGTTGTTTGCGGACCCGGCTGAACAGGCCCTGCATACTACCGGAGCAGTCCACAACATAGCATATTTTGCGAAGGTCGGTAGATTGGCCGAAGAACTCGACACCGGTGTTTAAGATGGGCTTGCGGGCTAATAGCTCGATACTGCTCCGGGCAAGTGTTTGGGGCAGTGGGAGAGGATTTTCAGCCGACACTGTTGGCCCCGGCAGAGAAAAGGAAGTCTTTTGGCGTTTACCGGCGCTCCGGTTCAGCAGAACTGGCTTGACCTTTGGCTTGGGCAGGATGCGGGACTGGTTGGTGATTTCTTCTATTTGCGCCACCGTAACGGCCGGGGTAATCGCAGACAATGAGCCACCGGCCGACATTGAGAACCTGGCCACGGCAAAGACTGCTAACAACAAAATGTGTGCAGCAACAGAGACAACCCACGCCCACATTGTGATACTGCCTCGGCGGTTTGTATCAGTCATCGTCCCACGCCTCCAGGCGTAACGTCACAAAGTTTTCAATCGACCACACGTACTTCGGAAAGACCCGGTTCGAGAAGATTATAGATTTCGATTGCCTCGCCGTTTAAGAGCCGGATGCAGCCCCGCGATGAGCGGGTGCCGATTGTTTCTGGTTCTTTTGTGCCGTGGATGGCGAAGCCGGTTCTTCCTTTTGCGTTGCCCTCGATCCCGTCCAGGGCGATCCATCTCGAGCCCAACGGATAATCAGGGTCATCGCCATTGTAGGTCCTGCCGGTTGTCGGGTCTGTCCATGTAGGCTTTATGAGTTTTCCGCCGGTCTTGACACGCCATTTGCCGGTGGGGGTCTCCAGGCCCTGCTCGCCAAGACCAACCTTGTAACTTTTAACGTATGTTTTATTGCCGAGATACAGGTCCAGGGTAAATGTCGAGCGATATATTATCGCGTGGAACGGCCCGTTGATTACCTTAATGATCTCACCGGCACGCAGGTTCTCGGGCCGCTTGATATTATTGATGTTCATCAGGATTTCGTAGGGGACTTTATGTTGCTTTGCAATCTGACTCAACAGGTCCCCGGGCTGAACTTTGTAGGTTCCTGTAAAGGTATCGCCGGCGTAAGGGTCCCTGCTGAAAAGCCATTTCTTCGAGAGATTGGCAAGCTGCGCTTTTACAGCCTGTTGTTGGTTAAAAGTCAAAGGCACTGAAAGCAGAACGTGGTTGAGCTTGTCGCGTGCTGCGATGATTCTTCCGGCTTTTATGTCCTGCTGTGCCTCGCTGATGAGTTGGGCCGCCGGATTGTCTGTATCATCGGGCTCAATCACGGGCGTCGCAGGTTCCGGCTGCGGCTCCGTTTCGGGCTTACGAACCGGCATCGGCTGCGGTGACTGCAGCGGGGGCTCGAAGTCAGCCGTCCCCGCGTCGATAACACCGACATCGGGTTCGCCGGCGCTACCGATGGCTTGTTCGTCGCTACGCAACCTTTTCAAAAAGAGGACCCCTGTAATAATCACAACGACTGCGAGGGCTAAATACGCAACATTACGGTTTCTTACCCTTCGACTGCGATAGGGTCGATAACGGTACTTTGCCATGATATTTTCCGCCCTGAATATTATTCACATTTTATTACACCAGCCTCGGTGACCACCATGTCCATAGGCTCATCATGATTGTCCACCGGCACATTTTCCACAATCTGCCGGCTGAACGCAAATCCACACTTGCAGGCGCCAAGCTTGTTCGAATCGAAAAACCTGTCATAGTACGAACCGCCCCTGCCTAAGCGATTACCCTTTTTGTCGAACGCCAGGCCCGGCGTGACCACGAGGTCAATATCATCCGGTGGTATAGGTATCCCTGTTATGGGATTTCTCAAACCGCCTTCCTCTGTGGCAACACCGGTCTCGAGTGAAGTTATCTCGACGCCAATCATGTGCCTTTGCTGCCACGATACCTTTGGGACGGCGACGGTCTTTCCCTGCTGCCATGCGTGCAGAATGGCCGGCGTTACATCTATCTCGTGCGGCAGCGGCAGATAAAACATCACGACCGAAGCGCGTTTGAACTGGTCGGTGTTGACAAGGTGTTGACACGCGTCTCTGCTCCAGCCGATGCGCTCATCGTCGCCAAGTTCCATCAGACGAGTTCGCAAGTCCCGCCGCATCTGTGCCTTATCCATAAACATATCCTAACAAATCTGCGCCAGAGGTGAAGCGTAATGCATCGTTCGCAATACGCAATACTCATAAAACGCTAAATCCAATAATAACAGTGTTAATCCGTGTCTAAGAAACAAAAGATTATTCTACCTTATTTCGCATTTTTTGCAAATTTTCGCCAATAATTTTTTCCTGACCGAGGTTTTTCGGCTGATAATATTTTTTACCCAAATCCTGCCCCAGATAGTCCTGCACAACAAAACCGCTTGGGCTGTTGTGGGGGTATTTGTAACCTGTGCCGTGGCCTAATTTTTCCGCACCGACGTAGTGGTTGTCACGCAAATGTTTGGGGACGGGTATTGTTCGGCCGGACTTAACGTCGCCAACCGCATCCCAAATCGCCTTTGCGGAGGCGTTGGACTTGGGCGCACAGGCTACGTATAAGGCGGCCTGGGCCAAGGCAAGCTGGGCCTCCGGAAGACCCACAAATTCAGCAATTTGCACAGCGGCTGAGGCGAGTACCGTCGCCATCGGGTCTGCGTTGCCGACATCCTCGGCTGCGCAGACGGCGATTCGGCGGGCGATAAAACGCTGGTCCTCTCCGCAGGCAATCATCCTCGCCAACCAATAAACGGTCGCATCAGGGTCGGAGCCGCGCATGCTCTTTTGAAGCGCGCTCGCCAGGTCGTAGTGGGTGTCGCCGTTGCCGTCGTACCCAATGGCCTTTTGCTGGACGGATTCTTTGGCGATCTCAAGAGTAAACCGGATTTTCTTCTTACCGGCCCTCTTTGACTGGGACAAAACTCCAATCTCAAGGCCGGCCAGCGCACGCCGGGCGTCGCCGTCACTTATAGTCGCCAGAAACTTCAGCGCATCATCATCAGCGTGTATATCGAGAGCGCCTAAGCCTCGCCCTTTGTCCGACAACGCCCTCTTCAAAATTGACAGGACGTCTTTTATAGCCAGCGGTTCGAACTTGAAGATTGTGCTTCTGCTGACAAGTGGCGCAATCACCGAAAAGAACGGATTCTCGGTAGTGGCGCCGATGAGTATCACGACCCCGTTTTCGACATCGTCCAGCAGCACGTCCTGCTGAGCGCGGTTGAAACGGTGAATCTCGTCAATAAATAACACCGTCTTTTCGCCGCCGGTTACAAAGCGGTCGCGCCCAATACGGATGATTTCGCGCAGGTCTTTTACCGATGCAGCCGGTGCACTTAGATAATGGAATTTGGACCTGGTATGATTTGCGATGACGGTTGCCAGCGAGGTCTTGCCGGTCCCGGGCGGGCCGTAAAATATCACGCTTGTGAGCCGGTCGGCGCCCAACATCCTCCGCAGCAGCTTGCCGGCGCCGGCGAAATG
>QNBT01000120.1 GCA_003644205.1 Planctomycetota bacterium
CTGCAAGCTTTCGAATGTTATCGCCAAGCTCAAATGTCATTGCCGCCCTTTGGCTGATGTCCATCTTGCTGAGAGCATCGTCCTGGACAGATGCCGCGTGTAAAGATGTATCGGATGGAATTGGGCAGTTGACCATTGTGTTATTATTCCGGTTTTTTTAGTTCCTCGACTTTGGGCAGGTCCTTGATTGTGTTTAGGCCGAAGACTTCCAGGAACTTTTTTGTTGTTCCGTATAGCATCGGTCTGCCTAAGACCTCGGCTCTGCCGACGATTTTCACAAGGCCTTTATACATCAGGCCGCGGATCACATCACCGGCGGCGACGCCGCGGATGGCCTCGATGTCGGCGCGCATGACAGGCTGTTTGTATGCGATAATGGCAAGAGTCTCCAGGGCCGCCTGCGATAATTTCGTGTCCGTTCGGGCGCGAAGCAGCTTCTTGAGCCAGTGATTGTACCGGCCCAGCGTCATCATCTGGTATCCGCCGGCGATTTGCTCGATACGAAAGGCAAAATTGCCCGCCTCGTATTTAGCGTTAAGGCTTTCGATGCACTTGCGGATATCTCTCACACCACCGGCTTCAACAATGCCGACAAGGCGGTCGGCAGTTAACGGCTCATCACTTGCAAAAAGCACGGCCTCGGCTACTGACTCGACTGTTATTTCGCCACTTTCATCGTCGGCAATTTCTTGAGGCACTGAATCACCTTCATCAGCTAAAGCAGGCGGGCCTTGTTCGGTCTTTTTGCCAGGCCCGGTGTTTAAAATTTCTTCTTCTGCTTTTTCCTGCGGTGCGTTATCTGTCATATATTCTTCCAGTTAAAGGGGTCGGTATCTTTTCTGCTTAACCTTATTGTTACATTTTTGAGCCGCTTTTTCAATCTTTTTGCAAGATTCTTAAGCGCGAAGCGCTCCGAAACCGTATGTGAGAGACACAAGCAGGTAATACCGGCTTCGGCGGCAGCCAATGCGTGATGGTGCTTCAGTTCGCCGGTCAGATACAGGTCGCATTTTTCAGCGATGACCGAGTTAATTATCTTTCCACACGACCCGGCACATACCGCGGCAGTTTTCACGGTGCGATTTTCCGGGCCGACTATTCCGATTGCCTTTGCGCCGGTTACCTTCTTAATCCGTTGTATTATTGCAGAAAGTGCCTCACCCCTGGCAAGAGCGCCCATTCTGCCTAAGCCAAACTTGCTCTCAACGTCATAATGGTGAAACACGTCAAAGGCCGGTGTCTCGTAAGGGTGGGCTCTGCGCATCGCGCATACCACATCGGCTATCCTTTGGCCCGGCACAACCGCTTCGAGCTTAATCTCATCAACCTTTTCGAGCCTGCCTTTCTCGCCGATAGCAGGCCTGGCGCCGGCCAGCGGTAAAAACGTGCCCACGCCCTCAGTCTGGAAACCGCAGTGAGAATAGTTGCCGATACTGCCTGCCCCTGCTGCGTAAATGGCTTCGGCAACGGTATTGGCGTCATTAGTGGGGACAAAAGTGACCAGCTTATATTGCTCGGGGCCGGGTGCGCTTACAAAATCTCCAATCGGCTCGGGATTTATGATGCCTATGATGTCGGCCAGCGCATCGTTGACTCCACCCGTCGCTGCGTCGAACGCTGTGTGTATCGAGTAAACACTAATGCCCGCCCGAATCAGTTCATAGACTACAGCGCCGGGACCATCGGCTGTTACTGTTTTAAGGCCGTCCCAGATGACCGGATGATAGCTCAAAATCATATCAGCCTTAAGCCGCTTGGCCTCGGAAACGACATCGGCGGTAATATCTATCGTTATCAGGATATTCTTTACATTTTTAGCGCCGCTGCCGACCAGAAGCCCCACGTTGTCCCAGTCCTGAGCCAACTTCAGCGGCGCAATCTTTTCAACTTCACCTGCTATTTCACTTATCTTCATTTGACTACCCTGTCTTGAAAATCATCTTCAACATTTCTACATCTGAATCTTATTTGATAGGAATCCCGAGCAACGAAATATTTGTCAGCTTAAAAGGCAACTCATGTTTACTGAGCCCGTCAAGAATCTCAAAAACTATGCGTCCCCGTGGGGGAAACTGGCCCTCAATGTCAAATGCCATGCTCTTTATGCGACCTCCCGAAAACTGCTTGCCGCCTGAAGTCACTTTCAGTTCCGTCCCATCTTCGTCAAAGAATTGAACACTCTTTTCGGTCCCACGTAGCAACATGACCTTCAGCCACATCCGAGTCTTTCCTACCATCACTTCGTCAGATTTGATCGAATTTACAGAAAACCCCTCCACATTGCTCTCGGCCCCTTCCTTAAAGTCCATAACACCTAAGTCAATTTTCTTCGTCCCCGCCGACTCCAGATATTCCAACACCCCCGAAACCTCGGCAATACTTCTTGCCCTTTCGTCTGGCATCGCCAGGTTCACTTCAAAAACTACAGCCCTTTTATCCTTGGACAATCTCGGCCAAGTTATCTTCCGATTCCACTCTTTCTCGGACAGAATATCCTGTCCCGTATCCGTAACGGCCTTTTCCACCCGGCCTTCTGTAATATTAAGACCCGCTTCCGTCAACTCAATCACTATCGACAAAGTATAGCCCTTATCATTGTTAAAAGGCCTTATCCAACGCTGCCGGTCCGAATACCGCACCAGTCGCACACCGCCGACTTTCACACTTCCGGGTGCTGTCGGCGTACCAGAAACAACAGGTATCGCAAGAGGGCTCGTTTCGTCAAAGCCCAGCTTTTTGACCATCCTGCCGTAATTTTTCTTGGCCTCAGCCACTTCAGCTTTGTAGTCGAAAAGAATTTTGTCACCAGCTTCGGCAACAACGCGAACAGGGGCCTTTTCGCCATAAGCCATTTCATTGGCAACAAGGTCGTCTCCAGGACCATCCTGCATGGGGTGCTTGCCAGCCCGAATCTGCTGCTTTAACCAGTCGTCATCAGCCATCATTTTGTCCAAAGCCTCAATCATTTTGGCTCCATCCAATATCAGCCGACAGCTCGTATCATCGAGCCTGGTGAAATTTGAAATCTCCTTAATCCTGCCCGGCAGATGAAAAACCGTATCCTTCTTCAAGGTTCCGATCATACTTAACATCATCGGCTTGGCTTTATTGTATTGAAACTTCGCCTCCTTCACCTTTGTTGCCAACTCTACTTCCGAAAGCTCCACGGTGTCCGCCTTTTTGCCTTCTTCCTTCGAATCAGAATCCTTTCTAATCTCAATGGCTATTTGACCGGTTCCTTCTCTCATAAAATAAATCTTCTCGTTATAATTAAATCCGCCCGAGCGAATATCCAGACTATTAATATCATTAAAAAAAGCCGTCCCGATAAAATGTGCCCGTCCGTCATCCGTCATCTCGTAAGAAATATCTTTCCATGTGTCAACGCCTTTGCATTCCTTTAATATCTTCTCAACTGCCGCCTTGAGTTCTTTCTGAGAGTCGCTTTCATCGTCATCCAAGTTAAAGTCCACAGGCGTAAAAATGACATCATAAACCACTTTCCCCGAGCCGTCTGCGTTGAGGGTGAATTCTCTTTCCTCCTCAATGCATCCCACAATCCCTACCATGCTGACGATTAGAAGGCCGAAAATTAACTTGATCACAAACTTAGAGGCCATTGTTCTATCCTTTCAAGATTATGCCAATATTTCATTGACTCGTTTCGCAAACCTTTTAGTGACCGCCCCAACTTTACCATCGCCCACCATATGTGCTTCAACAGCGACGACGGGCAGGATAAGCATTATAACATTTGTGAGAAAAACTTCATCGGCGGCTAACAAGTCTTTTATCGTAAGGTCTTTTTCGATAAGGTTGGTTGATTCGGCCAGGGCAATTTGGCACACTGTTTTTCTCATAACGCCCGGCAGGACCGGTGTATCAAGTGTCGGCGTGTAAAGCACCGAATCTTTTACAATAAAAACATTGCTCACACAACCCTCGGCCAAATTACTTTCTGTTGTGAACCACAAAGCCTCGGCGGCCTTTTTCTTGTGGGCACTGTCCAGGGCCAGCAACCGTGAAAAGTAATTCGTTGTCTTATGCCGGGTAATCGGGTCTTGTGTGTTCTGTCTGAAATCGGTCAAAACAACACGCACGCCGTTTTTGTAATACTCGTCCGGGTAAGGTTCAAACTGTGTTGCCGTAATCAACAATGTAGATTTGCTGTCGCCTCCGGTCGCCATTGGCCCGTTCGTAAGTGTCAGACGTAATCGCGCATCGGCCAGATTGTTCGCATTTAGAGTTTGACGAATCGCATCTTTTATGTATTCGGTTTCATACGGATTATTTATTGATAGTTCTTTGGCGCTGTTAAAAAGCCTGTCGAGGTGGTCATCGAGAGCAAAGACCCTGCCTCCCGTGCAGCGCATCGTTTCAAACAGACCCATTCCGTACAAAAACCCGCTGTCGCTGACGGATATATGCGCCTCTGCATCTTCTACGATTTTGTCATTAAGGAAGACTTTTGCCATCTTGTTCGCGACTCTTTAATATCTCCGATTTTGCGACGCTTTTCTTTTACATCTTTCTTGTCCGGTCGAGCACGCCCTGAAACGGCGGTAATTCCAGCTAATAGCGCCCGCGCCTTTGTTATGGTCTCGGTCCACTCAGCCTCAGGCTGCGAATCGGCGACTATCCCGCCACCGGTCTGAGCGAAAGCCCGACCCGACGAAATGATAATCGTCCGAATCGCGATATTCAAGCAAACGCTGCCGTCAAGCCCTATATAGCCGATACTACCGGTATATACGCTTCGCTGCGTCGGCTCTAATTCATCGATTATCTCCATCGACCGAATCTTCGGAGCGCCTGTAATCGAGCCGCCGGGGAAAACCGCCTTTAATATATCACAGAAAGTAACATCGGCCCGCAGCCGGCCACCTATCGTAGCCGCTGCATGAAAGACCGTCGGATACGCCTCTATCGTCCGCGGCTGGACGACCCTTCTTGTGCCGGGCTTGCAAATCTTAGCGATATCGTTTCGCTCAAGGTCGATTATCATGTTCAGCTCGGCCTGCTCCTTTTCGTTTCGGACAAGCTCCGCGAAATTGGCCATGTTTATCTGCTCGGCGCCGGGCGCGCCGGTTATTCGCCTGCGGGTGCCCTTTATCGGCCTGGTCGTGATGAATCCGTCGCGGATGGTTATAAACATCTCAGGCGATGCACTTACTATTGCAAAATTTTTACCGTCTATAAAAGCTGCATAAGGACTGGGATTATGCTGATTTTGCCAGTGATATAAATCTACCGGGTGCGCGTTATAATCGGTCTCAAAACGCTGGGAAAAATTGATTTGATAAACATCGCCGTCATAAATATACCTCTGGATTTTCTTGAGAGCTCCGAAGTAATACTCCCTGCTCATGTTACAACTGAATCCCGACATGTCCACCGCCTCATTATGCAACCTGCCGGCATCCGGCGAACTAACCTGTGTTCTTGCCGCTTGTGTGAGCAGATTCTTAAGGGTTGCCAGCTTATCTCCGACCGATTCTGTGTCACCGCCAGCGGCCAGAGCAACGAGCCACCATGTCTTATCCAAATGATCATAGCAGATTGTGCGGTCATAAAAACAAAGGTGTATCAGTGGAATATCAACATCGCAAGCGGTTGTTTGCGGCAGCAACTCGATGCAGGCGTTCAGTTCGTAGCTGAAATATCCTATCCATCCGCACGGGAACAATCCCTCAGGCAATTGCCCTTCATGGGTATCGGCAAGATGATACTTATCCAGGGCCTGGGCAAGTTTGCCGAAAGGGTCTTTGTCCCCGGCCCAAAACTGGAAAACCTCCCTCGGCTGGGCAGCCCAGATACTGAATCTGTTACCGCCGGCAACAGAAACATTGCCGCCAAGAACCGAAGGCAGATTCAGCCTTGAAAAAACCTGTGTCAACGCAGCCGGTGTTGCCGAGGAGCCAACCTTTCTATAGTGCAACTTGCAGCAAATTGCCATGGTCAGCGGGTTCCTTCCTTGAATCCTTCGATAATCTGTACTGACGCCGATGTCCCGATTCTCGACGCCCCGGCCGTTATCATCTCCAGTGCCTCCTGTGTCGTTCTTATCCCGCCTGCCGCTTTTATCCTGCACCTCGGCGCCGTCCGGGACATAAGTTTCACATCCTCGACGGTTGCACCACCAGCCGGATTCAGGCCGGTGCTGGTCTTTATAAAATCAACCCCTGCATCCTGAGCAACCTGACATGCAAACACTTTCCGGTCGGTTGTTAAGGCCGCCGATTCGATTATAACTTTCAGAGGCACAACCGGCGTCATCGACCGGCACACCTTCAAAACCGCCTTTAGCTCAACCGCAAGATATTTCCTGTCGCCGGCGATAATCGCGGCAAGGTCCGCAACCATATCGACCTCGTCGGCACCGGCCATTATGACATCCTCAGCCTGCGCAGCTTTTATCTTAGCAGAATCGGTCCCGAAAGGAAAACTTACAACACCATCAACCTTTACATCTTTGCCGTGCAGAATATCGGCCGCAAGGGACGTCCACCTCGGCAAAAAGCACACACTCCAGAATCC
>QNBT01000121.1 GCA_003644205.1 Planctomycetota bacterium
GCTCCGGGAGCCTCTCGGAGCCGTTTTCTTACCTGCTGTTAGCCCTAACGCGATAAACGCTTTTTCCCCGATAGTATTTCATCCCCAAACTTTGGGACGATACCAAATATTTGATTATGGGCTGTAACTTCATCAAAAAGGAAACTTCTGCCAGCAAAATAAGTATATCTGTGGTTTATATAGGAGATATTCCCACGTTTCTCTTGGCTGCGGCAGCACTTGTCCTAATTTTTTGTGGCTGAAAGTGCCGATATATTATGGGACGTGCCGGTTTGCGGTACTTCGACAGGGGGCTTGAGGCTGTTGACCCAGGGGCGCATTTGAGTGAAGTGTAAAACTGAAAGGTTATCAATATGGATGCCCAAGCCAAGACCGACAATAAGGTTCAATTAGAGGCGATAAAGCGCGGGGTGGACGATTATCTCACAAAGCCAAAGGTACTTTGTGAATCCCTTGGCGAACATATTCGGTATGTGATACAACGCAAGAAGGCTATAGAGTCGCTAAGGCATGGCTACGAATACTTCAGGTCGATTGTCGAAGATGCTCCTTGTGCTATTATCTGCATCTCGCCTCAAGGGCGAATCGTCGAGTTTAACGCCTGTGCCCGGGACCTCTGGAAGCAAGCCAGAGATGAAGTTACAGGCAAAAGCTTCCTGAAGACCTGCATCGGTCGAAGTGATAGATTCAATGTTTACGTGGATCTTCGAAAGGCCCTGGCCGGTGAATCAGTGAAGAGAGCGAGTACGACAACTACCCGAGCAGACGGCAGGTGTGATTCATTGCTCTGGGATTTTAGTCCCATGCGAACCGGCGGCGAGTCGATTAGCGGAGTCATCGCCATCGCCCAAGAAGGCCCGGCTGACATGGTGAAAATCGACAACCGTTTGTCAGCTATGAAACTCACTTCTAATCCGGGGTTCAACGACACGGTCGAGGCGATTATGAACAGTCTGACGGCGATACTCGAAAAGATTGAAGATATTAATGACCGCACCGATCCGAACTTACTGAAACGCTTAGCCAGCGAATTATGTCGTTCACGTCAAGGACAGGGGCATATTCCTCCCGATAAGGCGGCCGCTGTAAAACGCCTTATATTGAGTTTGATTACAGCCGGCGCGGACAAGACATCATAGCAAGTCACATGCGCAAGGAGCCTGCCTGTCCCGCCAAAAGGTATGCACAGCATACCCTGCCTGGTTAGTGCAAATCACTTCCTGCAAAGAAACTCCAGCTTTTATATTTGCCATACCACTGACATAGAGGTAGAATTTTGCGGTTGAAGTCCGTAAAAATCTCTCTGGGAAAAGGCTTATTTGAAAGATGTCAAAATGCGAAAAGCAACTCTCACAACTACATTGCTTGCGTGTATCCTTCTATTGCCCGGTTGCGGTAAGAAGGCCGGTTCAGGACCACAGAAAGTGGATGAAAGCAAACCCATCGCCGAAATCAAGGCTAAGGCGGCAAAGATGGATGTTGAGCAACTCCGAGCGGTCGCCAAAAAGTACAAATATGCTTTGACGGCCAGGCAAGCCGAGGTCAAGAAGCTGCCCGAGAGCTTTGCCAAGATTCCGCTCACCGAGAAGCTCGGCAAAGAAGCACAAGCACTCACGGCGGATATCGACAACCTGATGAAGTCTGTTAACGCCCTGAGCGAGCGATTTGGGGTTTATTACGACCAAATCAAGGCCAAAGGCGGCGAGCTTAAAGACCTGGAATTGTAGAACGGCACTTTATCGGCAACAGCAGGATAATAATGCCCCGTTCAGATAAAGTTAGTCGGCCTCGACGCCAAGCAAAGAGAGTTTTTCTTTGACCTGGCTGACGGTCTCAAAAAGAATTGTATTAAGTCCCGTTTGTTTTGCGCCGTCGATGCACCTGGCTTTGTCGTCTATGAATACCGACTGGTTCGCCCGCGAGTCGAGTCTTTCAAGAGTAAGTTCGTAGATTTTTCGCTCGGGCTTCTTTACACCCTCCCAGCAGGAAAATACAAGTACATCGAACATGTCATACTGCTGCTGATAGAAGTACTGCATTGCGGGGATTTCGGTGTTGGATAAAATGGCGGTCTTGTAGCCGTTGTTACGCAGTAGAGAGACGAGTGAAAACATATCTTCCTTCGGCTGATACACGGCGGCAAATGCCTGGCCCCACATAGATGGTATGGCTGGTTTTGGCACGTTCAATTCGCCGGCCAGTTGTGCCCAGAACGAATCCTCGGAAATAGCCCCTTTTCGAAAATCCACTTCAAACTTGCCGTAGGCTTCTGTGTATTGTTCTTCGCTTACACCAAGAGCGGCGGCACAGTACCTTGTCAGCCCCGGTGCGGGGTCGTCTATCAAAACTCCACCCCAGTCAAATATGACTGATTCTATTTTTTGTTTTTCCATTGCAGCTATCCACAATACAAAGGCCGACGCGAGGTATCAAGAACAATCCACAGGACAATTGAGTTTTGACGAATCCCGTACCGATACCTATAATCACATACTGTTCTTTTAAGGGATGGAAACATGACGGTCTTAATTACAATCTTAATTGTTCTGATATTGCTGACACTGGCTTTATTAGTCTTTCTGGTTACGAGCCTGTCGGCCAATCGCAGGGAAATCTCCACGCAAAGCTCCTCAATTGGCCTTTTGCAACAGCAGCTTGAAGCCATAAGGACTTCCCAGGCCAGTCTGGGTCAGACGATGGAAAAGGGCCTTGAAACCGGCCGGCAGAGCGTAGATAAGTACCTTCTTTCCAGCAAAGAGACTCTGGAGAAGCTGCAGAACCAGTTAGGCCGGCTCAAGGGCGACAGCGAAAGGATGCTGCAGTTAGGGGCCGATGTGCGGAGTCTGCAGGACATTCTCAAGGCCCCGAAACTCCGGGGCCAATTAGGCGAACAGTCTTTAGAGAAGCTTTTAAGAGAGATACTACCGGCCGGCAGCTTCGAGCTTCAATACCAGTTCAAGAACGGTACAAAGGTGGATGCCCTTGTCAAGATGCCGGATTACTCGGTGCCTATAGACGCCAAATTCCCTCTGCCGAGCTTCGAGGCGATGATAAAGGCCGAAACCGACGACGAGAAAGGAAAAAAACGAAGAGATTTTCAAAGAGATGTCGTCAACCGTATCGACGAAATCACTTCAAAGTACATAAATCCTGACGAGGGAACATTAGATTTTGCCCTGATGTATATCCCCGCCGAGAACGTCTATTACGAGACGATTGTTAAATATGAAAGCGACAGGACCGACATTCTGAGATACTCGCTCGACAAAAAAGTCATCCCCGTCTCGCCGAATCTTTTGTATGCGTATCTGATGACGATAGTAATGGGCCTGCACGGCCTGCAGATTGAAAAGCAGGCTGCACAGATTCGCCAGAACTTAGGGAAACTCGCCGGCAGTTTTAATGATTTCCTGGCGGATTGGAGCACGTTGGGAGGCCACATACGAAATGCATATAATAAATACGATGAGACCCAAAAAAAGCTCGACAAATTCACAATGGAATTAGACCAAATCCGAACAAAAGACGAAGGAGAAATCATCGGCAAGAGTGTTACGGGAAACCCCGCGTGAAACGCGGGGCTAAATAAAGGCATTATGATGGCAAAGACGTTGGGCTACCTGCTTACATGGACTACATACGGCACCTGGCTGCAGGGCGATGAACGAGGTTATGTAAAAAACGGCAAGACTTATCCCGGTAACAAGGCGTTGAAAAAGGCAAATGAATCATCACAATCGTCAGAGGCAGTTCTACTGTCGAAAACAGAGAAACAGATAGTAAGACAGGCTATCATAAAAGAAGCGGCCCTGCACGGTCAGCAGATATATGCGCTATCTGTATGCTCCAACCATGTTCACGTGGTGGCCGGGTATATCGAAAAACCGATAAGCAAAATCGTAGCTTATTACAAAAAGGCCGCCCGACTTGCACTTAAAAGTACAGGTAGGACCGGTAAGGTATGGACGAGGGGATACGACAAAAGGTTTTGTTTTGACCGAACGACCCTGAAACAGGAAATAAAATACGTGGTGGACCACGAAGAATGATATTTAGCCTGCGGTTTTACCGCAGGTTCAGGTTCACAAAAAGATAATTTGCAAATAACCGAAAGAGAGAAAAACCATGAGATATGAAGACTTAAAAGGCAAAAAGGTTTTAGTAACCGGGTCGAGTAGCGGGATTGGTGCGCATGCTGCAAAGATGTTTGCCGAGCAAGGCTCGTTTGTCGGTGTGCATTATTTCAGGACCAAAGCCGGTGGTGAAAAAACGCTCGAAGAGGTCAGGAAGCTGTCCGATGGGTGTCTGCTATGCGCGGATATGCGTGATGAAGGACAGGTCGGCAAAATGGTTACCGATTTTGCCGATGCGGCAGGCGGGATTGATGTACTGGTCAACAATGCCGGCACATTAGTCGGCAGGAGGAATTTTGCCGAGGCGACGCTCGAATTTTACGAAGACGTCTTCGCCACCAACACCCGCAGCACGTTCCTCGCTACAAGAGCAGCCGTGCCCTACCTGAAACAGTCAAAAGGCAATATCGTCAATATCGGTTCGGTCGCCGGCCATCACGGCGGAGGGGCAGGTGCCGGTATATATGCCGCGGCAAAAGCCGCCGTCGCAACGATGACAATATCAATGGCGATGGAGTTTGCCCGATTCGGCGTCAGGGTAAACAGCGTTCTGCCCGGCTTTATCGAGACTCGATTTCACGAGCAGTTCAGCCCGCCGCAACGAAAAAAGGCCGTTGCCTACAAGACTCCGCTTCAAAGAAACGGAACAGCAGAGGACGTGGCGAATGTGATTTTATTTTTGGCGAGCGAAGCCGCATCATTTATCACGGGCGAATACATCGCCGTCAACGGCGGACTGTATATGAGGGCATAACAAATTAACTCTTGACTGCCGGGCGAATACTAAATACTATCAACCAACGACTATTCACTAAAAACTGATTGCGAGGAAGGTTTAAGAGATGGCGGTTTTGGCAGAGATGCAGAAAAAGATATGGAATATGCGGCCGGCCTCTGCCGAGACCGAGGAGCTGGCCCGGGCGCTGAAGGTTTCACCGATAACGGCACAGGTCTTAATCAATCGTCAAATCACCGATGTAAAGCAAGCCAGAGCGTTTCTGGCACCGAAGTTGACCGAGCTAATAGAGCCGGACAAAATGCCCGGCGTCGGCCCGGCTGTAGAGAGGATAAAGCGGGCGCTGGCTGATAAGGAAAGAATCGCTATTTACGGCGATTACGATGTTGACGGGATAACGGGTGTAGCGATTTTATGGCATCTGCTGACGATTCTCGGCGGGCAGGTGGAATACTACATCCCCCACCGCATCGATGAGGGTTATGGGCTGAACGCAGGCGCTATCCGGCAGTTGGCTGAAGCCGGGGTGAATCTGTTAATCACAGTCGATTGCGGCATCACGGCGGTTGGTGAGGCGGCCCTTGTACAAGAGTTGGGCATGGAATTAGTTATCACAGACCATCATCAGGCAGGGCCCGAGCTGCCACAGGCTACAGCGATTGTGCATCCGGGACTTGAATCTTATGCGAATCCGGACTCGTCGGGGGCAACGGTTGCCATGAAACTTGCGTGGGCGCTTGTGAACGAGTTCAAAACGAACGGCCAAACGAGAGCGGACCTGCGCGAGTTTCTCCTGAATGCAACAACCTTAGCAGCTATGGGTACTATCGCCGATGTGGTTGACCTGCGCGGCGAAAACAGGATTCTTGCGAATTACGGACTCAAAGCCCTGAACCAATCGAAGCTGGTCGGAATCTGCGCATTGATCCGGTCGGCCGAATTAGATGCCCGAAGCATCGACAGCTATGATATCGCTTTTCGCCTGGCACCGATGCTCAATGCAGCCGGCCGGATGGGACACGCCAGATTAGCGGTCGAGCTTTTGACAAGCGAAAGCGAGATGCGATGCTATCAGATTGCCGAGTACCTCAAAGACCAGAACAACCGGCGCCGGCAATGTCAGCGAAAGATATTCAAACAGGTCCGCCAGATGATAAGCACGGCCGGGCTGAATCACCCGGACAGAAAGACCATTATCCTTGCGGATGACTCGTGGCATACGGGAGTAGTGGGTATCGTGGCTTCGCGAGTGGTGGATGAGTTTTTCCGGCCGACGATTTTGATAAACAACTCCGAAGATATTGCCCAGGGCTCAGCCCGCTCGGTTGAGGGATTTAATATCCACGCCGCCCTTAGCGCGTGCTCGGAGCATCTTGTCAGCTTCGGGGGCCACGCAATGGCGGCAGGCTTGAAGATTCACAAAGACAATATCGAAGCCTTTTCAAACGACATTGAAGAGTATGCCCGGCAAAACATCAAAGAAGAATGTCTTGAGTCAAAACTCAATATAGATGCCATCTGTAGTATCAGAGACCTTAACATAAATGTGGTTAATGAATTATTGAGACTTGAGCCGTTCGGACAGGGAAATTCTGCGCCGGTTTTTGCGAGCGAGGGTGTTCGCCTGATTTCACCGCCGAGACGAGTGGGTGCAAGAGGCGACCA
>QNBT01000122.1 GCA_003644205.1 Planctomycetota bacterium
ATATTGCCTGCTAACAGTATAGCTAATTCTTTGCAAATTGCCAATCCAAGCCCGGTTCCCGTACCGGGGCGAGTGATGGAGCCATCGACCTGACGAAACTTTTCGAATATCTTGGCCTGGTCGCCGCTGCTGATGCCCGGCCCCGTGTCGATTACCGAGATGCGCACCGTCTTCTCATCTAACATCTTTGCTGTAATTTCCACCTTGCCCCTCTCAGGCGTAAACTTTACCGCATTGCTCAACAGGTTATAAAGTATCTGCTGCACCTTCCCCGAATCGGTCTGTACAAGCGGAATATCCTCGTCGATGGCCAGCCGTACCTTTATCATCTTCTCCTGAGCAAGAGGCGAAAAAAACGCCACCAGACCCCGACACAACTCCTGAATGCTGGTCTTGGCAACGCGCATCTCTATCTTACCGGCTTCGGCCTTTGCCAGCTCCAGCAGGTCGTTTATCATATTCAGCAGATTCTGTCCGCTGGCTATGATGTTTTCGGCATATCGCTTTGACTTTTCAACTTCGGCGCCCGGCTTTTCGCGCAGAAGCTGGGCAAAACCTAAAATTGCATTAAGCGGCGTCCTGAACTCATGGCTCATGTTTGCTAAAAACTCACTTTTTAGCTTGTTTGCTTTGAACAACTCAATGTTCCGGTCGGAAAGCTGTGCGATTTTTGCATCAAGCTGTTTATTCGCCTGACGAAGTTTTTCCTGCGAGTCCTGCAGCCCGTCAAGCATATTGTTAAACGCATCGGAAAGCTTTTCGTATTCATCATCACTCTTTATCGAGCTTCTGGCGTCGAGATTGCCTTCCGCTATGTTGTTTACCAGTGCTCGAAGCTGGCGAATCGGCCTGAGAATAATTCGCTGCGCAATTGTATAAAAGGCCACCATCGCACCGGTCGCCGCCAAAAGCCACGCAATACCAATCCAGATCACGTTCATCAGCCGAGTACCTTCGATTTCACGAGCCGCTGTCTGCACAACAAGTGCACCTACGGCCTGATTCTTGTTAAAGGCCGCAGCCGAACCCTGAGCGTTATGACAGCTTATACAGGAATCCGTCGCACGAACGATTTGCACATAATTGTTCCTGGCGACAGGCTCGGCCTGGCCAATCCAGGAAATATCGAACCTGTGCTCGTCTGACTTTAATCGCTCGATTTCTTTTCTCTGTCGGCTGCTTAAAGCGTTTAACGCGTCCTCTTCGGCGCCGTCGAAACGAATCCATCTCACAGCCCGATTTTCCGGCAAGCGCACCTGCCCGCTTTCATCAAGCATGGGAAGACCTTTGGGGACCTGGCCATTTACCTGCAGATGTCTTTCGAAGACACTATCTGCAACCGCCCGCCCGGCATCCAGCGCAACCTTCTCTGTGAGCTTGCCCATCCACAAATACGGTATCAGAAGCGCAAGGAACAGGCTCAAAACCACCGCCCCCCCAAATTGCAGCCTGCATTTCCCCGCCAGCGAAAGCGGTTTAAGCCTCGTCAATCGCCCAAGCTTGTCAATATATGTGCGAACTCGTGCAAACATAGACTACACTCACCTGTCACCTAACTTCGGCTAACTGTCGGGCGATTACTCCTTTTCCTCCTTAGTAGCCGGCGGCCTTTTCGTTCTGAGGTTCAATTCGTCTAATTGTGATTTATCGACCGGCGACGGCGCATCGGTAAGCAGGCATTGCCCTCGCTGGGTCTTAGGAAATGCAATAACATCCCGGATGTTGTCCGTCCCGGCAAGCAGCATTATCATTCGGTCCAGACCGAACGCAATCCCACCGTGGGGCGGCGCGCCGTATTGGAGCGCCTTTAAGAAGAAGCCGAAACGCTCCTCGGCCTGGGCTTTTGAGATGTTCAATAACTCAAACACCTTCCTCTGCGTGTCAATATTATGAATACGAATAGAGCCTCCGCCTATTTCAGAGCCGTTGACCACAAGGTCGTAAGCCTGACTCTTCACATTCGCCGGCTCCGTTTCCAGTTTCTCCATATCGGCCTGTGTCGGCGAAGTGAACGGATGATGAAGTGAATCGTACCGCCTCTGGTCTTCGTTCCACTCAAAAAGAGGAAATTCGACCACCCAGATAAACTCAAATCTGTTTTCATCGTAAAGTTTCAGGTCCTTGCCTAACTTCACACGCAATGGAGCCAACGATTTGTTCACAATCTCGGCCTTGTCCGCGATAAACACTATCACGTCGCCATCAGCAGCACCGAAACGCTCGATTATTTTGCCTTGCTGAGCAGCATCAAAAAACTTCGCCACCCCGCTCGCCAGCGCCGCCTCACCCGTATCTGATTTGACTACCTTCGCCCACGCAAGGCCTTTTGCACCGTAATCGGCGACAAAAGCGGTCAGCGTCTTTTCGATATCACTTCTGGAGAACTTTGCCCCGCCGGGTGCACAAAGACCTTTTACTATCCCCCCCCTTTCAAGCGTCGAAGTAAATACCACAAAGCTGCTCGCTTCTGCAATGTCGCTGATATCCTTCAGCTTCATGTCAAACCGTATATCCGGGCAGTCCGTGCCGTATTCAGCTATCGCTTGCGCGTAACTAATCCTTGGAACCGGCAGTGCTACATCAACATCCAGAATCTCTTTCCAGACTCGCGCAACCATCCTTTCGTTCACATCCATCACCGCATCACTGTCAACGAAGCTCATCTCAACGTCGATTTGTGTGAACTCAGCCTGTCGGTCCGCACGCGGGTCCTCATCACGAAAACAACGCACAATCTGGAAATACTTGTCCAGGCCCGAAATCATCAGCATCTGCTTAAACAGTTGCGGCGACTGAGGCAGCGCATAGAATGAGCCTGCCTGCAGTCGGCTCGGCACAAGGTAATCGCGGGCGCCTTCCGGCGTGCTCTTGCTGAGCATCGGGGTCTCAATCTCCCAAAAACCGTTTTCGTCAAAGAAATCCCGCACCACCTTCGTTGCTCTGTGTCGAAGACCTAACCTGGCCTGCATGATGGGCCTGCGGAGGTCAATATAACGGTTACAAAGACGTATCTCCTCATTCACCTTTTGGGCCGCATCTATTTCGAAAGGCGGCGTCTTGGAAACGTTCAGTATTTCGGCCTCGCTAACAGCTATCTCGATTTGCCCCGTAGCCAATTTCGGATTCTCCAGTCCCTCGCCCCTCGGACGCACCAACCCGGACGCCGAGAGCACCCACTCACAGCGTACCTTCTCTGCGAGTTCGTGACCGACGGCGCTAATTTCCGGGTCGAATACAAGCTGCACAATCCCGTACCTGTCGCGCAGGTCAACGAATATCAAATTCCCGTGGTCGCGATAGGACCTTACCCAACCGGCCACAGCAACATCTTTACCAACATCAGCGAGCCGAAGCTCGCCGCAATTATGAGTCCGTTTTATCATAGCCGAATCATTCCAAAAACACTCTTCAAAGTCCCGCTAAAATAGCCGAAATCAGCCTCCAAGTCAATAATCACAACTACTGTCAAATTTTATTAACGTCCCAAAGTTTGTGGGTAATCCGGTTGTTCATTTTCCAAACAACCAATTGCGTAAATTTTAACAGTACCAATAAATACAGTTCAATTTGATTCGCCTTATTCCCCAAGCAGTTCATTCAGGAATCCTTCGGTCAGCCTCGCCGGTGCCGTAACCGCGCGGACCGTACCTGTCTTGTCAACCACCACCGCGCGCGGGATGCTACCCACACCGTAGTCGCGTATCATCGAATTATCTGTATCCAGGCCGATCCATGCCCGAAGTGGGCGCTGCCCGAGGAACCTTTCAACCACAAACCGGTTCTCATTTGTAACGGCAATGAAATGAACCGGTTTATCCTTAAACTTATCAGCCAATTCGTTCATGTGTGGAATGGATACTATACACGGGCCGCACCATGTGGCCCAAAATTCCAGCACTACAACCTTGCCGGCCAGCGATTTGAAGTCCACTTTGGCCCCCGCCGGTGCCTGCAAAAGTTGCTCAATGCTTATAGGGGGTGGACGCTTACCCACCACCACAGGCGGACGCGGCTCCCATGAAACCCGGCAGTTGCTAAGTGCCCGCTTTAACTGCATATACCCCTGGCTCGTTACATCCGTCTGTTTCAAAGATAGCTCTTTCAGTCCGCCGAGCGCTTTCAAATGTGCCAGCCCTTTGTCTGTCACCTGTGTTAAAGCCAGGTCAAGTGATTGCAAATTCGTCAGCCTTTCAAGACCTGCCAAACCTGCGTCAGTTACCTGAGTCCCGCCAAGCCACAACTGACCAAGATTGCTCAAACCCTTCAAATGGTTAATTGCCCCACCGGTAACCTGTGTGTTGCGAAGGTTCAAAACCTTAAGATTACTCAATCCTTTCAGATACGCTGCTCCTGGGTCCGAAACCTTCGTATCATCGAGTACGAGCACCTCCAGTTTCTCAAGTTTCGCCAGATACCGAAGCCCCCCATCGCCAACCCTGGTCCCGGCCAGGGAAAGCTCTTTCAACCGCCCCGCTCCTGCCAGATGCTCAAGTCCCGCATCCGTAACCTGCGTATGATTCACAGACAAAAACTCAAGACGTCTGAGCATCCCGGATTCTTTCAGTTTTTCCAATCCCTCATCGGTGATTTGAGCGTTGTCTATGCGAAGCGCTTTAAGCTGTCCTAAATCCTTGATATGTTCCAGTCCCTTATCGGTAAGCTGACTGTTCGACCACAGCCCTAAAGCCTCCAGCCCCGAAAGACCTTTAAGAAATCTCATTCCCTTATCGCTGATACCCGAGCGCCCAATGAACAACGTCTCAAGGCTCGTTATCTCCTCCAACCGTTTCATCCCCCCATCATCGAATTCGGCCACATTCTCAATCCTCAGCCACTTGAGATTGCCCAATTCCTTCAGATACCTGAGACCCTCATTGCCGCCCCTCCACCCGTAAATGCCCCTGTCGCCGAAAAGCCCGACCTCAGCATACTCGGCACCCTCTTGGGAAACTTGTACTCTTACCAGGCCACCAAGACCCTTGATATTACTTATCGCCTGCTGAAGCCGGCTTTGTTCTGTCCGCGCAGAAACTTTCGGCCCAACCACACCGGCAACACCATCGGGCCCGGTCCCCGCTCCACAGGCACTGCCCGCCATGATGAAAATAGCGATTGCGGCCACAGGTAAAAATATCCCTGAAGCCTTTTTCATGTTTTGCAACTCTTAATTTGCATGCCCATTCAAAATAAAATCTCATCAAAATAAAAGGGGGCCGGCAGACTGCCTCGCCCCTTTGTCATCTATACCTTTAACTCGATATGTTCAAGCAAGCCCATCAAGTTCGGCCGCGATATCCTTTTTGTTCGTCAATCCTATCCATTTCTTTACCACTTGGCCTTTCTTAAAGAGGATGAGAGTCGGAATTGCATTGATGGCATACTCAACCGCAGCCTCGCGGTGCTCATCGGTATTGACCTTACATACCTTTGCCTTGCCCGCGTATTCTTCAGCTATTTCCTCAATCACCGGCCCAATGATCTTGCAAGGCCCGCACCACGGCGCCCAAAAGTCCACCAGCACCGGCACCTCCGAGTTATTCACAGTAGCATCGAAATCCACATCGGTTAATTCTATTAAGTTACCCGCCATTTCAAATTCCTTTCAATATACACAGCCAAAAGATACATCCCTCATCCTCGCGCCCGATTATACGTACCAGTTGCCACCCTGTCAAACACAAATTCACACCCCCAAAGCAGTCTGCATATTGAAGTATTGTGTACGTATAATGTAGAAAAAAAAATAACAGAATAATAATCATCCTCGCATTTTTCCTTGCACAATTGATTGACAAAAGGGTATAATTCTTATAAGCTACTAAATCAGTAGGTTTATAGGAGTAAAAAATGAAACTATCATCAAGAAGCAGGTATGGTTTACGTGCTATTTTGGACCTGGCTCTGGAGTATGGTAAGGGACCGCTGCAGATCAAGACTATAGCTAATCGTGAGGATATATCGAACAAGTACTTAGAGCAATTGATGTCAATACTGAAGACGTCCGGCTTAGTCAGGAGTCTGCGTGGTCCTAAAGGCGGCTACTTGCTGTCAAAACCCCCAAACGAGATCAAGCTTCGTGAAGTATTCACAGTGCTTGAGGGCCCCTTGGTTACTGTTGAATGTCTGCAGCATCCGGATTTTTGCCCTCGCTGTGCAGAGTGCATAACCAGGCAGGTCTGGTCCCAGGTGCAGGACGCCATGTTGGGTGTGTTAGAGTCCATCAACCTGCAAGACCTTGTTGACCGAGCCGGTTCTATCAACACAAGTGATGTTTACCATATATAAAATCAGATAAAGGAGCAATCGTGAGTAGCAGAATATTTGACGATATAACCGCAACTATCGGTGCAACTCCGTTAGTAAGAATCAAGAAGCTCGGCAGGAGTGATGCGGACATTCTTGCCAAACTTGAATCCTTCAACCCTTGTGGCAGCATTAAAGACCGTATCGCCGTATCAATGATTGATGCAGCGGAACAAGAAGGTCGTTTGAACAGCGAAACTGTTGTTATCGAGCCAACAAGCGGTAATACCG
>QNBT01000123.1 GCA_003644205.1 Planctomycetota bacterium
CCCATACAAATGGGTGCGTCAAAAAAATTGTGCATTTCATTTTGCTTTCCAAAATTCCATGTATGTCCTTTGTTCCACATACAAACAATAAGTTCACAGCTATTCAAAAAACCTGCTTTTCTAAACTTAGGGACAGGATTAGTCTTGTGCCATACAAAAAATTGGAAAGTATCAAAAATAGGGTCAAATATTGTATGCCATTTACCAATCATATTATAAGAACAAAAGGCAAAGATATTGCCTGTTGGCTTCAATACTCTAAGAAAATCATCTTTGATATTTTGTGGAGCAAAATCTTTGTCCCATTCAGCAAGATCATTATTTATATCTGACCTCCAGTCAAATTTCATGTTTCCAGTAGAGTATTGGTTCAAATTATATGGTGGATCAGTCAATATAAAATCAACAGAACCATCTGGGATTTCTTTTAAGTATTGAATGCAATCCGCATTTACAATGTTACAATTATCATTCATGTAAATATGTCTCCTTAATGTTTTGCAACGCCGTTTTAATTAAATGTGATGATTTTTTATATTCATCAAGTACTATTTTATAGCCATCACCGCTACAACATACAAAGTCCCAAAAATCTTTACCTATTAAAAGTTCGTCTTTAGAGAAAAATTGTAAAACCCTTGTTTGTTTCCATTCTTTATCTTCTCCAAAACGATTATATGCTGTGGCAAAATAACATTTAACGTCGGCATCTTTCCCAAGCAAATTTGATAGAATTGCATATTGTTCAAGTATTGCTTCTTTCTCAGATCGCGCCTTCTTATTATCCAAGTCACCACCTATTTTTAACTCGATAAGATAGTGTTTGTTCGTTTCTTTGTCGATGAGATAGTAATCGCTTACATGGGTTTTAACTTCTGGGTTACCTGTTCTATTGACATTTTTTATTCTCTCATAATGGGCAATATTGGGGGTTAAAGGATTATTCCTGTTTTTATAACCTTCAAGTAACTCCGCGATTATTGCTGTTTGTTCGGGTAACAAAGGACCTTCCACACTCTTTTTTACTTCATAGAAAAGTTTTGCAATATTAATTGCCATGCCCTCCAGCATGTTCCCTAAAGAACTGTCCAAAGAACGCACAAGAGCACTGTAGTATTGTATTTCTTCACCTAATACTGCAATAAACACATTATGTATCTTCATATTGATTGTGCCATTCGGATTATCTATCTCGCCAACATGTCGCCCTTCAAATCCACTTGCATATGCTTCAACCGAACTTCGCACAATTTGCCTGATTGATCCCTCTGTATCAACTTGTCGCATATTGTTTTCTCTTAATTTTACTCATTTTTCGCTGTTTTTAGCGGTTCTTTAACCTAACATCCTTAAAACAAACAACTTATATCATAGCTAAAGCCTTTTATAAGCTCTATTCTAACAAATTTTATTTCCTTTGCACAACTTCATCCGGGAAAATCCAGGATTTAATTAGTTTGCCCCTTTGTTTCCTCTATATTTGGGCCTTTTCAAGTATCAGCGAGCGGTTATTGTTAATCCAGTTGCACTTGCGGTGGATCATCTTAAGAAAAACACCGCCGGACATATACCCGAAGAATCCCGTAGCGGCAATCGGTAAAACAGGTTCGGCAACCATCGCTTCAATCATCAGGTCCGGCAGTGCGTTTATCATACCGTCCTCGGGAGTGATGACTTCCCGGTAGCCGGCGATGAAATTGGAAAGTTTTTTCTCGTCGAGATATTCCGGCCATTCGGCAGGGTTCGGCCGACCGGCCACTATTGAGAACTGCAGCATTCCGTTGGCAAGGTCGGTGGCGGTAGGGGCAACCCTCGCCGAATCGAAGTCAAGAACAGCGGCGACCTTGTGCGATGAAAACAGCATATTGCCCGGGTGCCAGTCGCCGTGTACGATTTGCTCCGACCACGAGTCAAAGCCCAACTCGTTCACTCTGATGCTGCAACTGTTGTACAGCGCCATCAACTCCTCGGCGGTTCGCCACAGACTCGTGTCGGTTCGGCCGGCACCCCTCTCCGAGGCAATGGTTTTCAGGTGCCCCCGGACGCCGCCGGAGTCGTGGAAGCTGCCACGAAGGGGTTTCCAGGAGCAGGCAAAATCCGACAGATGCCGGTGGAAAAGTGCTAACTGACGACCGGCATCGGTTACCGCCTCATCCGAGGTGTCATAACGAATGCCATCGACGAACTCAAACAATTCGTATGCACGATCGTTCAGTCGCAGGGCCGTATCTCTGCGGTTGCTGCCGGCGACCAGAGAGGCCACAGGAAATCCTTTTTCCTCAAGATACAATTGAACAGCGTGTCCGAACGCAACATGGTATGCATCATCTTTGCCCCTGGGCCTGCGTTTTAACAGATATTTGCCCCGTTCGGAGACAATAATCTTTTTCGGTGCACGCCTGTTACCGGCGCTGAGGGTTTCGATATGTTTTATGGCGCCGATGTCGTAATGGCTCAGCACCTCGGCAAGCTCCTCCGATGAAAAGTATGCGCCACCTCTTGACATAGAACAACTTCTCCACAACACTACCTGTCAAAATCTGCGTACTACTAAGTATAGCACACTGTCAGGGCAACGCAAGATACATTATGAAGAAGACGAGCATGACGGCGATGATGGCCATCAGGACTAACAGACCGATTCGATAGCGAGTGATGGTCTCTTCGGTGTAAACCTTTTCTTCGGCGGTATCGACTTCGACCGCCCGACCTTCCTCGAGCTGCTCAAGCGTTTCTATGTTGAATTTCTGTCGGGCCTGAAGTGGTGCACGACCTTCCTGTATAGCATTTAAGTCAATCAGCAATTCTTCCATGCTGTTGTAGCGGTCACTCCTTCTCTTGGCCATCATGACCTCAATGACCTCCGAAATTCCTGCAGTCAGTGAGATATTGATATGGTCGGGCGGTGTCAAAGGCTCCTTAAGGTGCATACGCATCACTTCGGAGGGGCTGGATGCCTCGAACGGAACCCGGCCGGTGACCATATGATAAAAAGTTGCGCCGAGAGAGTAAATGTCCGCACGGCCGTCAATGTTCACATCTCCGCGAATTTGTTCGGGGGCTATATAATAAGGTGTGCCGAAGGCCTTGCCTTTTTCGCTCTTTGCCGCTTCCACATCGCTGGTCATGCGGGCAAGGCCCATGTCCGCCAGCTTCACAACTTGTTCGGTGTTTATCATAATGTTCTTCGGCTTTACGTCCCGGTGAATCATGCCGTGGGCGTGCGCGTGGGCCAGCGCGTTGGCGAGCTGGATGACAATCTCAAGGGCCTCCTTCTCGCTGAAAACCTTGCCTTTGGACAGGTCATCGTACAGGGTCCTGCCCTCTACATACTCCATGACGAAGTAGTAGAGTCCGCCGGCCTCACCGACATCGATGGCCTGCACGATGTTGTTGTGATTGAGCTTTGCAGCGAGCCGGCCTTCCTTAAAAAAACGCTCGATGTAGTCCGCCTTTTCGGTGTACCGCCTCGGCAGGATTTTGACGGCAACCGTGCGGTCGAGGCTCAACTGCCTTGCTTTGTACACGACGGCCATGGCGCCGGACCCGAGTTTGCCCAGAACCTTGTAGCCGGGGATGCGGCGGTGGGCTTCGCGGGATTCCTCGATGCTGGCATCGAGCCTTTCGGCCTGGGTTTTGGTAACGAAGCCGTATTCTAACATAAGCTCTTCGAGGGTGGCGGGGTTTTCGGCGGCGCGGTTCCTCTGCTCCTCCTGGCATCGCTGCAACTCACTTTCGGTGCAAAGCCTTTGCTCTAAGGCCATTCGCCCGAACAGGGTGTCCTGACTTGTGGTATCACCTCTGCTATCGTGTGGCGGCAAAGCAAAGCCTCCCTGGATTTTATACCGTAACTGGACATCTGAACTACAATATACATATTATCGGAAATCAGACCGGCTGTGTCAAATAAAAAATGACAGAAATTACCTTAAGGTGCGCAGGTGATTTTTAGTGGTTTATCCGTCCGCTTACGCCGCTTTTGGTTATTCTGCCTTTAGTTGTCTTGTCATGAGGTCGTGGATGGCGGTCTGGACGCTTTTTCCCCCGACAACTACCGAGTGGACGGCCTCGGTGATAGGCATCTCGATATCGTAGCGTTTTGCAAGGGCAAGAACCGATTCGCAGGTCGAGACACCTTCGACTACACTCTCGGTGGCGGCTAATGCTTCGGCGGCGGTGAGGCCATTGCCGATTCTTTCGCCGAAGGAGCGATTTCTTCCTTTTGGCGAGATGCAGGTAGTGACAAGGTCACCTAAACCGCTAAGGCCCGCGAAGGTGTTTTCTTTTGCGCCCATGGCCAGACCCAGACGCTTAATCTCGGCCAATCCTCTGCTCACAAGCGCAGCCTTGGCATTATCACCTGCCCCGATACCGTCTATAACACCGGCCGCTATCGCTATCACATTTTTGACCGCGCCGGCTAATTCCACTCCCAAAATATCGTCGTTGGTATAGACCCGGAAGTAAGGCGTGGTGAAGGTTGCCTGGACGTTTTTAGCAAGGAGTGTATCTGTGCTTGCAACGGACGCCGTTGCCGGCATCTTGCCGGCGACTTCATCTGCTATCGTAGGGCCCGAAAGGGCGGCTATTCCGTGGCCCGTGCCCAATACATCCGTCAGAATCTCGCTTGGGCGAAGAAGCGTCTTGTTTTCGATCCCCTTTGTTACACTTACAATCGGGACCTCGGCGGGCACGTGTGCTTTTAAGCGCTGCCAAATGCCGCGCATAAACTGGCACGGGACGGCTGAGACAATGAGACCGGCGCCGGCCATCGCCTTGTCGTCGCGAGATTCAAAAACTAACTTTTCAGGAAGTTTGTGCCCACTCAGGAAGCGGACATTTTCACGTGCAGCTTCAATCTCGGCTAACTGTCCGGCGTCATAGCCCCACATTGAAACGGCCGGCCCCTTTTCGCACAGGAGCATCGCACAGACACTGCCCATGCCGCCGTCGCCGATTATCGCTATCTTTTCAAACATGCCGATATTAAAACCAATATCAGCCACGATTGCAATAATTGATTGAAATGGGCCCGGTGAGCAATTACAATTCATGCGATACGAAAATTAGATTAAGGCTGGTTAGCATCATGCACATACTATTGACAAACGACGATGGGGTATTCGCGACGGGTCTTGCGGCGATATATAGAAAACTCATCAGGCTCGGCCGGGTGAGTATTGTTGCACCTGCCGAGAGCAAATCGGGGGCAAGCCACAGCATAACACTTGAGCCTTTGATGTGTGACAAAATAGATTTGACGGGAAAGTTCGCCGCCTACAGCGTCAACGGCTCGCCGGCCGATTGTGTGAAGCTGGGTATTATGGAACTTGTAACCGGGCCGATAGACATGGTGGTTTCGGGGATGAATCACGGTGCAAACGTCGGAGTTAATGTTTATTACTCGGGTACGGTGGCCGCTGCGATGGAGGCGGCGTTTTTTTCCGTACCTTCGGTGGCCCTGAGTGTTGCGTGCGAAGAAAATACGGACTTTGACGCCGCGGCCGAGTACGGTTTTGCTGTTATCGAGAAGCTGTTGCCCTTAGAAGCCGGTAGCGTTATCAATATCAACGTGCCAATGCTGTCGAAGGGCAAGCCAAAAGGCGTGAAGGTGGTGGCTCAATCGACAAGCGGTTATCATGAACATTATGTCAGCCGGCCGAACGAGCGAGGCCAGATGATGTATCAGCTTGGCGGCGGCGGCCACCGTGATGAAAAGACCGCCTGTACGGATACGACCGCTTTGATTGACGGATTTATTACCGTTACGGCGCTACATTTTGACATGACCGACCACGAGGGCAATCAAACATTGGAGCAGATAAAGTGGTAGTGTTCTGTTGCATATGAACTGAAGGGATGTCATCATTTGGGTGCCACTGTCAAGCGTCAGCTTGGCAGTGAAAAAGTAAGGTATAAACATTGACGAAAGGCGGGCGGCGGATGCTTTTGGATGTTAGTCAGATTTTTGAAACTCCCTGGCCGGCATTGACGGTGGCACTTATTGCCTTGGCCGTCGTTGTTATCATCCGACAGACCTGGCCGGAAAGGAGCCGATGGTGGCAGTTGTTAATACCACTCATTATCGCAGCCGCCGGACTCGGCCTCGAGCATTTCATTGAGACGGACTACGAAAAAATCGAATCGGTAATAGAGGCGGGAAGACAAGTCGTAATCAGCCGGGATATCGGCCGCCTCGCAAGTATAATTTCGACGGATTACTCCGATTCACGACATTATTCAAAAGATGCTCTGTTGTTATTTTGCCGCGACCTTTTATCACAGCCGTTCGTCGAGAGAATAAAAAGGCAGCAGGAGCTGGTAAATATATCAGGCCAAAAGGCCCAGGCCGAGATTTCGCTTCGTCTGCACCTTCATCCGCAGAACCCCTACGCGCAGGGCGGAACTCTCATGTACGTTAAAATGAAATTGCGCCTGACTAAGACGGCGTATGGAAACTGGCTCATCAGCGGCAGCGATATCATCTCTATCAACAATCAGCCCTTCGGCTGGGGCAGTGTTTGATAGATACC
>QNBT01000124.1 GCA_003644205.1 Planctomycetota bacterium
AGCAATTCTCGCATCGTCCTGAAATTGCCGTTGCGGATATCGTATCCGTATGGCAGATTAACATAATAGCCCGCCTCGGCACCTCCCTCGCGAACGTCATCATTTTTGTCCCGCCAGTCTAATATGCTGTCGGCAATCTCTTCAGTCATATTCGGCAGTTGCATCAATTGCTTCTTGCCGGCAGTGTTAATATTCAGCTTCCCCGCTTCGTCGCTCACCTGGACCGTGAAACTGCATCCATCCAACGGAACATCGTTAAAATCCGCCGGATTGCTCGCCCATAAATCATCAAAGCTGTCACTGTAATTCGTCGCAAAATCATCGTTGAGAACCGCGATTGCCGTTTCCACGCCCGCCCGGCTCCCCCACTTGCACCGTATCCGCTCCGCAGAGGAAAGGCTTATCCTCGTATCAAGCCGACTCGTATGGGCCACCGTCGTCATTACCACTGCCAGCAGCACGATAACCCACATCACTCCCACCAGCACCAGACCAACTCTCAACCTGTTTTTGTCCACCAAACTCATATCATTCACTTTCAACCGTTGCGTCTGAACCACCCTGTGTTTTCTGACCTAACCTGGGAAAACTCACCACAAAGTTTCGCACCATTATCTCTGCCTTTTCCTCGTCACCACTCCCCTGACCGGCCAGACTCACTTCCACAAGCGCAGGCAGCAGCTTTTCGCCCGGCCCCCACTCCATCTGCCACTCACTGCCGTCGAAGAACTGAACATCAAAACCCACAATGTTTTCCGCAATCACCGTCAGTATCCCCCCTTGCGATTCAATGTCATCCTCCATTCCTACAATCGGGCACAATCTTCGCATGAGCACCGATTTTTCCTGTTCGGCTTTTTCTTCTTTGTGAAGAAAGTATTGCACTTCATAAACATCGCCCTCCGGCTGCCCAGCCCTCGCCGGTCCTGCGCCCACCACGCGCATCGTAAGGTCCATAATAAGACCCGCATCGGTTTCGGCCATAACGCCGACAAGTTTAGTTTTGCTCACGTCCGTGTCCCTGTACAGGTTCATCAAATCTGTGCGCACCATATCAGCAGCGAACCGCAGCTCCTCGGCGCACCTGCAGTTGGCCTCGACCCTTTCCCTGGTCCCTGTAACAGTTCGCAAGGTCCCCACTGCAACAAGCGCAATAAACGCGCCTATCACCGAGGCCACCATGACCTCAACTAACGTGAAACCTTTTCTATTGTGTACTACTCTCACCTTCGCCTTCTTCTTGGCCTGAGCTTTGTGTGGACTCTTCGCTCTCCCTTGAAAGCTCCGTACTGCCTGTGCCGTTAAAAACCGTCGCCGCCGACACCCTTCCGGTTCGATTGCCGGCGGTCCAGTAAACCGCCATATCCACACGATAAATGTTGTCCGCTTCACCTTCCGTTATATCGCTACTCCAGTGGTAAACAGTTTGGTTCTCTTCTTCATCACCGAACTCGCCTTCCAACTGTCCGGCCTCGATGAATTGCTCAACACCGATATAGTCAATCAACGTCAGTTGCCTGTCCAACAACTGCCACGCCACCTCGTTTTCCCTGTTAAGCTTCACACCGCCAAGGCTCTTATTGCTGATGGCGCAAAGCGTAACAACCGCACCGCTCAGCAGAACGGCAGCCACAACCATCTCTACAAGACTAAAACCTGTTCGGACCGCTCGATTTACCATTCTTCCACGTCCAAATCCAACACCTCAAGCCCCGTTTCCATCGCCTCTCCGGATTCTATCCGACCCTTTCCCGTAGCCGCCGAAATATAGACCGTACAATGATTCTTACCGTCGCCAATCTGCAACACAGCCATATCAGCCGTACCGTTAGGCCTGAAGACAATCGCACCATCAGCGGCGCCATCACCGGCCCGGGCCCTTGAGGTTATCTGAATCTCTTCAAACTTGACATCGCCGGCAAACTGACGCGGCTTTGAGTACTCATTCGTTATCACATTTTCTGCGCCATCGGCCTGCGAATCCGCCCCCCCCACTGTCAGCAGAAAACTATTGTTCGTATCGTCTATCATCAACTTACACCGTGTTTGCTTTTCAATAGCGATAACCCTCGCGTACTTAGCAGCCAGGAGAACATCCCTTGCCGCCTTTTCAACTAACATCCGCTTATACGTGCCAAAGTACATCGCACCTGAGGCGCCCGCCAAAAGAGCGATAATACCGACCACAAGTATCAGCTCTATTATGGTAAAGCCGCCTCCATGAGGCCCATTATTTTGCCTGACACTTTTAATCATTGTATATGTCTTCGTCGTCAGTGCCTTCCTGGCCGCCCTCCATGCCGTCCGCACCGTAGCTTATCAGGTCGTAACTGCCCATGTTGATTTCACCTTCGGCAACATACTCGTAAGGATTGCCCCATGGGTCAAGAAGGTCGCTTTGCTTCAGATAGCTGCCGTTCCATTTCTCTTCAAGGTCCGCTGGAGGAACTAAAAGCGCTTCGAGCCCTTCATCCTGAGACGGGAACCGGCCGCAGTCATAGAAAAACCTCCCAAGCGCACTTTCGATAAGCGCCATTTTGCTTTTTGCTATGTCCCGCCTGGCCTTACCGAGACCCTTAAACATCCGCGGAACAACAAATACCGCAAGCATCCCTATAATGATGACGACAGTAAGCACTTCTATTATTGTGAATCCTTTGTTTCGCATCTCAACTTCCTTTCCTTTTTCTAAAGCCCGACGCCACCGAGTTCCATTACCACAATAGGCAGCAGTGTCGCAGCGATAATAAATCCGATAATCAAAGCTAACAGCAATATCAGCACCGCCGGAAAAATCGCCATAAATCTTGTTACAGCCGCGTCGGCAGCCTCATCAAACGTTTCAGCCGCATTCAGTAAAAGCTCATCAAGCTTGCCCGTCTGCTCACCAACGGAGACTATCTGCACCAACAGCGGCGGAAACAGGCCGCTTCGCCCTAAGGGTTCGGCAAGTGCCTCGCCGGTTTTTACTCTCGCGGCCACTTCATCAATCTCCCTGCCCAACTGTTCATTGCCAAGTGTGTCACGCACCACCACGAGCGCGTTCAGTATTGTGATGCCGCTTTTGGTAAGGGCACCCAACGTCCGCGCGAACCTGCCTACTGCTATCGTACGCACCACCGGACCTAAGACCGGTATCTTCAATTTGAAGCTGTCCCATCTAAAACGTCCTTCGGGGCTTCGTTTCCACTTTGCCAGCCAATAAAGCCCCGCCGCAACCGCAAGCGCCACAAGCCAACCAAACTTTATAAGAAAATCGCTCATAGCCATCAGCATCCGCGTCGGCAAAGGCAGCACCGCCACACCCCCGGAAATAGTATTGATTATCCTCGGCAATATCGCCGTTATCACGATAATCACTGAGATAAATCCAATGCTCAATACGAATATCGGATAGGCCGATGCATTCTTCATATTGGTCTTTACTTTCTCATCCCTGCCCAAAAGTTGGGCTAATTGCGTCATCGTCGCATCAAGAATGCCTCCCGTCTCACCGACACGTACCATTGAAACATACAACCTGCTGAAAACCTCCGGCCTCTTGCCCATCGCATCTGAAAGAGATTCACCGGCGCGCACGGCATCGGCCAAATCTCCAAGTAGCTCCTTCACCGACGCCCTGGCCTGCTGGGCGCCGATTATCTCAATCGCATCAAGCACCCCAAGCCCCGCCCGCAAAGCGGTACTCAGTTGACTTGTAACCGCCAAAATATCTTTACTGCTTATCCTGCCGGAACCGACTTGCCTCCATCTTAATCCCACCCAGCGCAGAAACGCGGCAACAATGCCCCCTTCAGACGCCGCAGACGCCGCAGACGCCTCAACCACTTCCGTGGCAAAGCAATCCATCTTCGCCAACTGGGCCACCGCACCCCGCCTGTCCACCGCTTCCACGACACCGCTTACCGGCTTGCCGACTCCATCGACTCCCTTATAGCTAAACTGCACCAAAGACCAACCTTAAAACGAACTACCAACTCATTCATCGTCCATACCCTGCGTCACACGCAGCACCTCTTCGGCTGTCGTAACACCCGCCAATATCTTTTCGACGCCGTCGTGACGCATACTTACAAGACCCGCCCCGGCGGCCTTTATAATCTTCTCAGTCGTCGGCCTCGATGCTATCAATTTCCGAAGCTTGTCGGTTATTCTGAGCAACTCGAATATCCCGACTCTGCCGCGCATCCCCGTGTCGTTACACTCACTACATCCCGTACCGTGATATAACTTGGCATCCGAATCAATCTTCACAGAGTTACTCAAACTGTCCAGAAGATTCTTGTCCGGCTGGTAGCGGCTCTTACACTCCGGGCATATCCGACGAACCAGTCTTTGCGCGAGCACCCCCTCAAGCGAACTTGCTAACAGAAACGGCTCGACACCCATGTCAATCAGGCGCGTTACCGCCCCCGCAGAATCGTTTGTATGAAGTGTCGAGAATACAAGGTGGCCGGTAAGCGCCGCCCTGATCGCGATGTCCGCCGTTTCCCTGTCCCGAATCTCCCCAACCATGATGATATTCGGGTCCTGGCGAAGAATATGACGAAGCCCCCTGCTAAAAGTCAAGCCTCGGCGAGGATTGACGGGCATCTGGATAATCCCGTCAAGCTGATACTCCACCGGGTCCTCAATTGTGATTATCTTGAGGCTCGGCGTATATATCCTGTTTAGTGCTGCGTACAACGTTGTGGTTTTGCCGCTGCCGGTCGGGCCGGTAACCAGTACAATACCATGAGCCTTACTGAGGCACTGACGGAACTCCCCTAATGTATGAGCGTTCATCCCGAGGTCCTCAAGACTTATCAAGGCGCTGCTCCTGTCTAAGATTCGCATCGTTACCGATTCACCGAATATGGTCGGAACTGTCGAAACGCGAATATCAATCTTGCCGCTTTTAGCCGCAAACTCAATGTGTCCGTCCTGAGGAACAAAACGCTCTGCGATATTCATGTGAGCCATTATTTTTATGCGTGATACAATCGCGGCGTGAAGCTTCTTGGGAGAGCTTGATTTATCCCTCAGCATACCATCGATGCGGTACTTTATCTTCAATTCAGTCTCAAACGGCTCGATATGAACATCGCTTGCCCGGGCCTCAATTGCTTCCAAAAGAACCAGATTCACAAGGTTCACCAACGACGGCTCGCGCGCTAATTCATGTAGTTTCGCCGCCGAAATCTCACCATTCCCAAGCTCTTCGTCCTCGCTCGGCGTCTTCTTATCCGCCGGCGCAAGGTTCTCCAGCATCCGAGCCACGTTACTGCCGTAAAACTTCAGTATCGCCCGCTCCATCTCGGCCCCGCTCCCGTAGTACCGCCGAATCGAACACCCTGTAACCAGACGCAAATCCTCTACCGCCTGCATCTCGAAAGGGTCCGCCATTGCCACTGTCAATTGCCCGTCCTTCTTCGATAGCGGCAAAATATTGTATTTGCTCACCAATTCCGCCGGCACCAGACCCAGGACCTCCTGTTCTATGGAAATATCCTCCAACTGCGCCTTTGCAATTCCCGCCTGCTCACAAAGCGCCTCATTCAACTGCGCCTCGTTGATATACCCTAATTCTATTAGAATCCGGCCCAATCTGAGGCCCTGACGCTTTTGATGCAAAAGCGCATATTCCAGACCCGTATCATCCAGATATGACTTCTCGCAAAGTAACTGTCCTAATTTCTTTCTCGCCGGCAATGCACTCCCGCCTTTCGCCGTAAATACAGGACAAATATCCAATATCCAATAACGTAATTCTATATTATTAAAGGACTTATATAAAAAAAAGCAGCCTTTTCTACATGCGCAGCTTCCCCTTTCAAAGCGCTTCTATTACGATAGACGTTCAACGGGGTGGTTTTGTTACAGAAAAAACTCAATTTTGAGCGATTTTCCTAATAAAGATTTGATTATCTTTGAGTTCAGGTATAATTATCTATACTGAAAACAGCATTTTGTTGGGAAGGATAATACGATGACTAATGGAGCTTACGGAACCACCGGTGCTGGTGCCGCTATGGCGGCAATAGCAAACGCAATAAAGGCCTCCGGTGCAATAGTGCGCCTCGAACCGCAGGACTTCCTCGACATCCTCGCCAGAGTCGCCGAGCCTTTGGTCGTTTACTCCCCATCCGGCCTCTTAACCAGGCACAAGTATCTCACCAGCTACAAGGGCCTTGTATTTTTTGCCGCCTCAAAGCAGTTGTTGCCAATCCCCGAATCTGCCGAGATTATTCACGCTAAAAAAATATGGGTTCCGGATATGTAATTCGCAGTTGCCGGCACCGCCGGTCGGCTAACCGTAAATAAAGAAAGGGCTAAAGGGCTTTAGGGCTTTGTATGCCCGTCTAACCATGCGCACTGTGGCTTGCGCACGCCTCTATCGCTCGGCACATACCCGGTGCTACCGCCAACACCTTGGCCAGTTCATCGGGCCTCAACTTTTCCTCCGAGCGACGGTACAACAGTATAAACCCCAAAGCAGACCCAGAACACGCCAATGGCACAGCCGCCGCGCAAATCCTGCCTAA
>QNBT01000125.1 GCA_003644205.1 Planctomycetota bacterium
ATCCCTTAAAAGTAACGGAGAGGGCGGGATTCGAACCCGCTTTCTCTATTACATATTAGCCTGAGCGGATTTACAACGCAAGTCTTTTTTATCCAAGGAATTAGGCGTTACGATAAGTTACCGTGCATCTACGTTTTCCGATTATCCGTGACTCAAAAAATAGGACAGTAGCACCTCACAACATTTGATTTTAGCAATTAATTAAAGAACTCCGATATAACTTTCAGAACGTTAATTATCTGAAAGGAATCGGTATGAATAAGAAATATATTGTTCAACTCACTGCGGAAGAACGCAAGGAACTGGAAAATTTGGTAAATAAAGGCAAAACTCAAGCGTACCGGACACCTTTAATTCCTATAATCCCTATCAGGACAACAAAAAACAATTGGGGTAACCAGCTCCAGAGTACGTAAGGTTTGAATTGCAGTTGCACTTCTTTGGTTCCGGGAGGGATTACCACGCCCTGATAAAAGTCATTGATGAGGACTGTTTTTAACGGTTTTTCATTTGAGACGGCTTTCCATTGAGGATGGAATTGCTGACTTACAAACAAGATTGTCCGGCTATCGGAAGGAGTTAGTTTGAATTTTTTAAGGTCATCAAATGAAACGGTTTGCCGTATCTGTAATTCGTTATGTTTATCCAGGGGGCCTTCGAAGAGAATTTGATTGTCTTCGATGTCCTTATAATTTGAGGTTTGAGCATAAAGAATCGGGGCGTGGTCTGTTTTTTGAAATTTTAGCCCTGATTTTGTAAAGAAAAGAAGCAGGTTGACGCCGGTATAACTAAAAGGAGGTTCGCTTAGTTTGGAGGCGGAAGTGATATAATTAAAATGACGACCGTAAGTTTGGGTCCCTTTTTCGCTTATTTGTAAAACCATATTCTGATAATTTTTCGAGGAAAGTGAATCATAAGAATGTAAACTTCTGAGATTCAGCATTGCTTCCTGGTTGGAAGGTATTACCCGGCTTAAGAGGGGGCCTATTTTAGCATAACGGTAACCACCGGAGGTATGCCGCTCAATAGCCTTTGTCAGTTCGGATGATGTGTGTATGGTTTCCAAGGGACGTGTCATCATTATACTAAAGCCATAAACAAAAACCGTTGCGATAACCGGTATTACAATGAAAACAGTTTTTCTGGCTGCCACAAACACAATTAAACCCGCAATAATCAGGGCGCAAATGAGAATATATGTGGTATTTAACCGCTGATAATAATCCGCTCCTGACATAAAAGCCGAGATGCCCATAAGGACAGGAATAGATATTAGCACGGCTACCTGGATTGAGATGGCGGTACTGTCAGGCCTGTTGCTTAGATAATAGTCTATTGTAAAGCCGCAAATGATAAATGCCGGAATGACAGTGCCGACTAAAGGCTGGTTTCTTGACAGATGAAATCCTAAATAGTGAATCATGAAAAGATATCCTGGGGGCCAGATTTGTGCTATCAAACATAAGATGACGAACAATTGCCATAGCCATAGTTTTCGCCACTGCCTGTTGAAGAATGACATCAGGAACAAACCGAAATAAAGAGGTGACAAACTAAATCCTCCGAAGCGTAAAGGATAGTCCGGCTTTATTGGAATTCCGAGCCAGAAAGGGTCAACAATCGAACTTAGAAAGTTTCTTAAGTCTGTGAAATGGCGTATTGGCGGCAGTACACCAAGAAAAAAAACATCAGAAGGAGCGAGCCTTGCTGATTGATTTGCTTTTACGGCCAGGTCCGCAAAAATCGGCAAGGTCATAATAAGACCAATGGCTGCACAAACCGTTAACATTAACAGAGAATAGCATTTTGTTTTCAATTTTCCTTCTGATTTGTAAAGATAAATCAGTGTGTATGCGCAGATTAGGTAGAGATAAAGGATTGTCTGTTGCAGGCGGCCGGTGATAAAGAGAGAATAAGTTGCAAAGGATATACATACGAGGAAGACGAATGCTTTTTTATTAATAAATTCAGTAATCAGCCAGAGTAAACAGACAACCCAACAACGCGTTGAAAGAAACATAACAAAAGTAAGCCAGTAAGAAGAATGTATTCCCGTTGATAAGGCTAGAGCCGAAACAGCACAAGCAATTGGATGAAGTTTAAGAGCCTTTAGGAAAAGGAACATGAAAATGCTCGTTAGAAAAAGAGTAACTACGGTAAATACAGTGTACAATCGAAAAGGGTTTTTAGTAAAGAACGACAGAAAATGTGTTAACAAATATGCCTTACTGAAACCACTGAATTGTGCGGCAGGACGGCCCAACTGAACATGTGGATTCCAGACGGAGAGCCATGAATAATGGTTTCCATTTAGTTGAATATTAATTGCGGGAATATATACAGAGCTTTCGTCATGGAATTTTCGGTTGGAAAAAAACTTATCATCGGTAGAAGAGGCAAGAATTTCTTTTCCGTTATTATGCGGGTAAATAACATAACCCTTGAAAATAATCAGGCTAAAATAGCAGATTTGAACAGCGATTAAAAAGAGAAAAGTGTTTCTGTAAGAAAGTGAAGTCATAATAGTATCACTTTTGCATAATTCCTATTATCGGAAAATTCGTTCTTCATATCAAGGAAAACCTGCTTCCGGCTTTGGTAACTTCATATCCGACCTATGTTTGTGAAGACGGCACGGCAAATCGATATACGAGAAAGTTACCTCAACATATCCAGGCATGGATACTTTTGGGGTTCTGTTATCCTGGGCATACGGTATATCACCCCACGTTTTTTCTGCCGCACGTCAACATACGGATTATAGAATTCCCACACTATCTGGCCGCCCCGAGTAATTTCAAAAACACGCCCCCTGTCGCTTTCTGTTATAAGAACATTCCCATTCGGCAATCGCTGGGCAGAACCCCTTATTGCGGTATAGAAGCTCTTTGGGGGGCTGGCCTTATATTGCCATACGATTTTCCTGGATACAGGGTCAAGCTCTATGATACGAGAATAGCCCCGAATTCGTCCATTGTCGAAGATTTGTATGTTGCCGTTTTCCAAAAACGTGGGATGATGGGGCCTGCTAAGCTCACCCTGTCCCCAGGTCCAGACAAATTCTTCGGTCTGAAGATCCAGTATTCCAACAAGGTCTAATTCCCTGATACATATTAGAAGGTCTCCCTTTTTACAAATTCCCTCGATGTCTTTGTCAATTACGGTGATTGTATTGCTGTGGAAAATATCAAAAATGGTACTCTGGCCGAGGTAATGTTTTTTCTCTTTGTACCGCTCCAGCAGGCTCTTTCGATTATCACGTTTCAACATCCACCTGTATATCTTAACAACCCTGCCAAAAGGGATATGCCGGCGGGCGGCTTTGAGCAGAGGAATCTTTCTTTTGGTTTGTCCGTCAGGAGATATGACAGCAATATAGTCGGTGATAAACGGCACTGGAAGGCCGAACAAAACATCCATCGTATCTTCGCGCCCTAAGACGTAAAAGTCTGGGCCGGGGGCATCTGTAATTTCGTGATTGTAACGTTTGTCATTAACCCATTTGACGTTGGAATCCCAGTCCATCCTTACCAGGTTCCTGCTATAGACAATCGCCAGCAAGTCGCCGTTTGGCAGTAGTTTGGCCATCTCGTGGAACCTGTGCCCGGAACGCCTTGCCGACCATGTATGCAGGCGTTTTCCTTTCATATCGATAAGGTGTACTTCCAGGCCGCCGGCGGACATAAACAGGTTGATGCCGTCAAATGCCTTGGAAGCGTCATATTTAGTAACTCCTCTTTTGCTTATATCTTCTTTCGCAGGAGTCCAGCCAACATAGGGTAGCGATTTCAGGGCCTTAATGGAAGAGGCGCCACCAGAACTTCGTCTCTTCTGCGGGTCCTGAAAAACGGTCACGACCAGACTCATAAGGATAGTAAATGACACAATGCCGATTACAATACTACTCAGCGTCGTTGATAATTTTGAGGTTTTTGCCGGCGTTTTTCGCTTTCGGCGAACCGTCAGTAACCACAACAAGCCCTTGATAATCCGGAATATTACAAGAAAAGCCAACAGCATAGCGGCTGCTAACGTTACGGGAAACAGGACTATAAAATAACGCAGGCCCGTAACAGACACCGCCAAATAACCTGCGGTTACCAACATTAATAACACAAGTATAAAGATGTATTTAATTATCCGGGTAATCACTGTATCCACCCAAAATCCAACGGACATATATTATCGGAAAAAACGCCTTCCACATCAAGCAAAACCGTGTTTTTGCAGGTGTTCGCTTTCTTGCCAATGTTATTTCGTCAAGCGGTACACGAGAAAATTACTTCTTGCGGATTGGAAGACCTTCTCGAATCCTCTCTTATTGAGGTTGCTGCGAATATCAGCTTTTCTTACTATCACATACACTCTGTTTCCCACAGCGAAAAGGTCCTCCTTTTGTGCCGTTGTCAAATTCCGGTTTGAACTGTATATCGTGTACACTATGCCGGTTCTTTTATCAATCAGCTCCCTTTCATAGCCGCATATTAATCGGAAGAAATCCGCGAGCAAAAAGCTGTATCCCGGGGACCTTACGATACGACCCTGCACTTGTCTGTCCAGCGCAACGTAAATGTGTCTTTGCGCAAGAACCGGAAGCAGTGGTTCAGTGTCGATAAAAACATCTTCGACATTAGTATTGTTCCTTATCCATTCATATAATTCATTTTCTTCGAAATTTCTTGAATAGATGTACTTTCCCTTTTCAATGTACGGCAGTTCAAAAAAATCGAAATACCTGAGCCTGGTATAGATATTGTTGAAAGCCGGAAACATGAAAAGAAGCAATAAAATGAATACTACGGATTTTTTGCACCACTTAGCCATTAAGCGAAAAGCGACTCCTCCCAAAATACCTAATGTTATCATGGAGAGCATCGAAAACTTATATTCATTCGTCCAGGTCAGATGTATACACAGGTAGCACCCTAATGTCGCAACAGTTACGCTTACGATAGTTACTAAAACCCGCCTGTCAACATTCTTGGCCAGATATTTCCTGTTCAAAAAAATTATCAGCAGAACAGGAAAACATATGATGATATAAATCGCGGCGTTCATGAATAAACTTTTGATATTGAAAAACTGAATCCGGCCCTTCACACCGGAATTTATCGAAGCAAAGTACGGATATAATATCGAGCAACCGGCGATTAGCAGTCCCATTGCTGTTACACTTCTTGGGAAACAAGGGGCTCCGTCCTGCATTCTCCTGCAGAGCATATTGACCAAACATGATGTAACGGTAGCGGCAATGACGCCGGGCAGGAATTGTGGATAAAAAAAACCCACTCCGACAACAGCTAACAAAAACAAAAGGGCCATCGGCAGGATTCTCTTGTCAATAAATATTTTGATGATCGAATACAAGAACAGCAAATAGAAAACCAATCCCAGAGGAATCCCATTGATATTTGAAAACTTAACAAATGCCGGGACCCCCCGGTATGCCTGGGCAAGGCCGATATGCTTAAGCGAGTTCAGCAGATAATTGTTACCGACAGTAATGGCGAAAATAGCAATCAGAGCCGATAAGATATTGGCGGTGCTATCCTTTATCAAAAGCCGGGAAACTGCATAAATCAGAACCATGCAGACTATTAGTGACACAATATTTAGAACGGCGAAAGAATAAGAGGGGCTAATATTAAAAACATCACTAATCTTTGCTGCAGTATATTCGAGGCCCCATGGATAGGGCAGCTTCTCACCGCTCATCAGCGCATTAGATGGTGGAATCTCACCATTCAGTATCTGATAAACCATCCCCGTATGCATAAAACCATGAAATGAGAGAATGCGATTGGCGGGATTCAACTTATAGACAAATATGAGGAGCACCGTGAATATTAACAGTGCCCAAATCAGATTTTCCCTTCGCCCGAAAATGAGTCGGTACAGAAGGAAACAGACTAATACTGCCGCAAGAACAAGAAAAGCCATTTTGTCGGCCAGCACTATCCTTTGCTGTTTAATCGCGTCTGTATCGCCGCTCGAATCAGCAATACGTGCAACAATGCTGCGTCCAGCGGTTCCATACAACACGGCAGCAATCAATATGATTGCACAGAGAATCAAATATCCTTTATTGTCGCTCACGAAGCTTTTCATAAAATCACGGGTCCTGCAAGGTCATGGTCAAACAACATCTTGTTTTTGTATTACACTGTTGTTAAACCACTTATTATAACCTCAGAAGCACGAAAACGACAGTATTAAGCATTGTTGCTCCGTATCAACGCCCCCCCGCCAACAATAGTAAATTAAATGGGCGAGGAACTATTTTTTGACACACACTTTTTTCACGGCCCAAAGGATAAATCGTGGTGTCAGAGGGAAAAAATGCTCGAAAGGCATAATATCGCCGGTGCGGGGACGTTCGTCTAAGTCGTGTTTTATTCCCGGGCAGCCGCTGTCATAGTAAAGCCGGCTGTCGATGTTATACCACGGGTATTCTCGGCAGCCCTTCGGCCTGACCG
>QNBT01000126.1 GCA_003644205.1 Planctomycetota bacterium
AGGCTACTACAGCGTGAAAAATCTTGAGGTATGCAGGGACCTGGAAGTTGATGCATATGTACCCGATCCGCAATTTCGCAAGCGTGATATTCGTTTTGCAGATGCGGATCGGCATCGCCGTAGCAAGATATAGGGGTCAGGTCTTCATTTTTGACAGATATTTGTATTTGAAGACGAGTTAATTGATCCATATAAATCAACGTGATAAAGGGAGAATCTATTATGGCTCAAGTGCTTCGAATCACCTACCCTGCTGCTTTGTATCACGTTACGTCTCGAGGTAATGAGGGGAAGAATATATTCAAGAGGAGAGAGAAAGCTTGAAAAAATGGGAAAAGACAGAAAAGAAACTGACTTTGTCAAAAATGAAGACCTGACCCCTTTCGTTGATGGTAGTGCTAAAGCCTTGCTGATTACTGACATAAACGCCCATTGAATTAACGGAGGAACAAGAACGTGATGGAGCTTGCTCTTGGATTTCTACTCGGTATTATTGCATCAGGCATCGCCGCACTGGTCTATGAATACTCCACTCGGCCTCTCTTGAAGACCTTAGTAGATGACTCGGGGAGAGCACAAGGTCAACTGCCCAACGAGAAGCCTCATGAGTTCTATCACTTAAAGGTACGCAACCTTCCAGCCAAGTGTCCTCTCCCTGGGCGTAAACCAGCCTGGTCGTGCAAGGCAAATATCGAGGTCTTTAACACAGATGGCAGTCGTGTCATCCAGGATCCAATCCCAGCTCGTTGGACGTCTCAACCGGAGCCTTTGGTGCCAGTTCTTCAGGCCGGACAGCCTGCCAATCTTCTGGACCCTGCTAAAATAATTACTGGGCGAAAGGTGGATGTGCACGGCCACGAGGATCAGCAGCTTTCCATAGCGGTTAAGTTCGACGGAGAACCAGAATGCCACATTTTCAGTAATGAGAGCTATCAATTCCGACGGTGGCAGAATCCCGCTTGGCGCCTTGAGATTGGAACCTATCGATTACGTATCACACTATTCTACGAGCGCGGGCGTTCGCAGGACGATTTTGAGCTTCGTAATTCTGGTCCAAGTCGTGATGATGTGCAACTTCGCCATTGGACCCATGCGTAGGATAGTAAACAGTTTTCACATAACCCCTCACTGCAGCGGACGCGGTAAACCGCTCCGCCGAGCTCGATCGTTATGAATATTAATGCAAGAGGTGGCGTTATGAGATGTGCTGCAAAAACTCGAAAAGGCTCAAGATGTAAAAATAGCGCACTAAAAGGATCCAGGTTTTGTTCCAGGCACATCAATAAATTGACTGGGGAATTATCAAATTCTCAAAGTCTTTATTTTAAAGATGCATTGTACTATCCATTTATTGAGATCCCAGATGAAGGTTGGATAAAAACTGCGGTATTATACTGGGATACAATAAGCACAATAGTACCAGAGAGCATAAAGCCTTATCAGTCGAAGACATCTGAAATATTGAACAAAGAAGGGATTTTAAAGGCGACTTTTGTAAATCCAGACCTTCCTGATTTAGAAATAGTCACTGATAAGGTTCTTGGCTATCTAAATTCACCGGAAGGTCAATCTTTTTTGTTGAATATCGAAAAGTCAAATAACTCCAGAGTCAATGTAGAAAAGTTTACTTCAAGGTATGAATCAGATCTTATGCACAATAGGAAGTTTCAAAATGGTTTCCTCCACGAATTAAGGCGCTATGGCTTAACTGGAAAGATTGAAGGTGATTGGATTAAAGTGCCTTCACCTTTTGCTCACTATTATATGACCATCCTTGCAACACATCTGTCATCTGTAACGGGCCGCGCTCTTCTTACTGATACAATACACGCAGAAAACCTAGCGACTAAATCAACACTTAACGTCCCATATATGTCATCACGCTTTTCAAGACGAATTCCTGGGAAATTGTCAGAGGGCATTTTGGCATCTTTCATTTTAAGGACAATTTCCATCAATAGAGAAACATCGATTGAAAAAATCATAAAATTTAGAAATAAAAATGCAGTAGAATTGAGCCGATTTCGCGTAGCAATCCGTTCAATAGTTGATTCCTTGGAAGGAGATATAGAAGTTGAAGCGCTTGCAAGCCATATTGATACTCTTTACAAGGATAATATTTTACCGGCTATTGAGGAATTGAAATCAAATTTGAGAGACACGAGAATAAGTTGTGGATATAACAATTTAAAGCTAAGCACCTTGTTTTCTGCATCACCTACAGCACTTGGAGTAGCATTGCAAGGAACACCACTTGGACCTTATGCACTTGCAGCAGGTATTGGTTTATCGGTTGTTTTATCTTTGGCGAATTATCGGATGCAGAAAAGAAATATATTAAGGAATAGTCCGTTTTCATATCTCATTACTGCTGAAAATACGTTCGGCAGAAGCTAATATATTCATAACAAATCATTTCAGCGGATTGCTACCACCAAAGATACAGGGTAGATACAGGGGTCAGGTCTTCATTCTTGACAGATATTTGTATTTGAAGACGAGTTAATTGATCGATATAAATCAACGTGATAAAGGGAGAATCTATTATGGCTCAAGTGCTTCGAATCACCTGCCCTGCTGCTTTGTATCACGTTACGTCTCGAGGTAATGAGGGGAAGAATATATTCAAGAGGAGAGAGAAAGCTTGAAAAAATGAAAAAGACAGAAAAGAAACAGACTTTGTCAAGAATGAAGACCTGACCCCTTTCTTCGCTCCTGGATCGATTCAATAAAAAAGCAAAAGGTGATTATCATTATGTTTTTAAAACAAGCCTGTTATAAAAACAACAACCTGTCTGTCACCGCTATCAAATTGTGTTTGTTTCTTATTTTACTGATCGGTTCCGGCTGTGCCCACATGACTACCGATAAATATCTGACACAAGGACAATATACTGAAGCGGAAAAGACGTTAGACAAATCCTCTCGGGAGGGTTCCTATTTAAAAAGTGAGGATCTGATTAGGAAATGTTACGTATATTCAAAACTAAAGATATATAACAAATTATTTGAGAGCCTGAAGCAACTGGAACAAAACATCGCCAACGGTGATAAAATAATTTCTTCCAGCCTGTTTAATACATCCCAGATTTTCCCCTCAGAAATAACAGCTGTTCCTCATCTCATGAAAGCCGAAGCATTTCTGGAAACAGGCAACTATCCAGGCGCCATCGCATCAGCCCAAGAAGCATACCGTCTTACAGAGTCAATGAGCGCGGGCGATAAAATAAACAATTGGGACAATAGATACAGAATACGGTCCTTAGGTATTTTGGTTATGGCAAATGCGTTCAGTGGTAATCGTGAGCAAGCGTTAACTTATTTAAACGACCTGGAGAATCAGAGTATAGGTTATTTCTCAGGCTATCTTGTAAATAAGGAAAAAAAATATGAATTGGGCAAGGCCTATATGTCTCTGGGGATGTATGAAAAAGTGCTAAACTCATCTTCATTCGGTGACCTGGCTTCACACTTTGCGGACCTCTTCACCTTGGGAATTTTAAAGATAGACGCCATTAAAAATAAAGCCTTTGGTTACATAGAACTGCCCAAAGAATTTGTCAGATATAAGGCACTTTTTGAAACCGGAAAAGTCGCGGAGGCCAAAAAAGGATATGATATGCTTCTGCAAAATCCCGCCACAGCCACTAATGGTGAGATTTACTGGGCTATTCTGTATGACAGGGGACGTATCGCCCTAAAGGAAAATGATACCAAGGGGGCCGTGGAATTCTTCAAAAAAGCCATCGAGGTGATTGAAGCCCAACGGTCAACGATCCATACCGAGGCGAGCAAGATCGGCTTCGTCGGCGACAAGCAGGAGGTCTACCACCAGATGATCGCGGCCCTCTACCAGCTCGGGCGCTACCCCCAGGCCTTCGAATACGTGGAACGGTCCAAATCGCGGGCTCTGGTGGACCTGCTGGCCTCAAACGACAGATTCGCGGCAAAAAAAGCTTGGGAGCAGGCGAGGAGCTTGCTGAAGCAGCTCCGCCAGGCAGAGGCCGAAGGTGTGGTGCTGGGGGCTGCGGCCGCCAACGTTGAGAAACCGGGGCCTGCTGGAACCCGGGCCATTCAAATCCAGGCCGCTCTGAAGAGCGAGGCTCCTGAACTTGCCTCTCTGGTTTCGGTTACCAGCATGGCCGTGCCTGAAGTGCAGAGCCGCATCGGCGGTGCCGAGACCCTCATTGAGTACTACTACCTGGGCGAGGACCCCTATGTTTTCGTACTTCGCCGCAACCAGGTGTGGGCCCGCCGACTCGACGGCGTCGGACTTGCCCGTGAGGTGGAAAGCTTCCGCAGGGCGGTGAAAGTCCGGGGAACCATAGACTACCTCAGCCCGGCCCAGGCTCTATATCGTCGACTTATCAGCCCCATTGAGCGGCTGCTCGAGAGCGACAGGCTCGTGATCATCCCTCACGGCATCCTCCACTATTTGCCCTTTGCCGCCCTCCATGACGGTAGACGCTATCTTATCGATCGCCACAGCATCAGTTATCTGCCGAGTGCGAGCGTCATCAAGTTCCTCGCTGCCCGAGGTCCAGGCAAGAGCCCCCGCGCCCTGGTCCTGGCCAACCCGGATCTGGGCAACCCCGCCTATGACCTTAGTTTCGCCGAGGAGGAGGCAAAGGCCGTGGCAGAAACCCTCCCCGGTACCGAGATCTTGCTACGAGGACAGGCCACTGAAACCTATTTCAAGGAATTCGGACGGCAATACTCATATCTCCACTTTGCTACCCACGGAACCTTCCAGTCGGACTCTCCGGTGAACTCAGGTGTTCTACTGACCAGGGACGAGAACAACGACGGGCTGCTTAACGTCTACGAACTGTACAACATCCCCCTGGACGCCGATCTCGTCACTTTGAGCGCCTGCGAGACCGGCTTGGGCAAGCTCAACCCTGGCGACGATGTGGTTGGACTAACCCGGGGTTTTCTCTATGCCGGCTGCAGGTCGATCGTGGCCAGCCTGTGGCAGGTGGACGACCAGGCAACTGCCCGACTCATGGCGACGTTCTACTCCAAGCTGCAGCACAGCGACAAACGCGAGGCTCTCAGAATGGCCCAGGTCGCCATCAAGGGGGTGTACCCGCATCCCTATTACTGGGCTGCCTTCAAGCTTACCGGTACGCCCCGCTGATGGTGTGGCTGTTGGCTTTCAAAGGGGTGGGCCCGAGTTAGCTCTTGGATATATCAGAAGAGACATAGGGGTCAGGTCTTCATTTTTGACAGATTGGTCTAAATGTCATATAGATTTCCGAAGGACGTGACAAAGAAGAATAAAATAGGAATCCGATATGGCTCGACCGTTGAGAATCACCTTCATAGGTGCCTTCTATCACATTACCTCACGCGGCAATGAGCGAAAGGCGATATTCAAAAACAAGCGTGACCGCGAGAAATTTTTCGAATATCTCGAGTCCGCTACCGAGCGGTATGACGCTTTGATTCATGCCTACTGCCTGATGGATAACCATTATCATCTGCTCATGGAAACTCCTTCAGGCAATCTGCCGCAGATCATGCGGCACATAAACGGGGCGTACACAACTTACTTTAATATAAAACGAAAGCGATCCGGCCATTTGTTCCAAGGGCGATATAAAGCCATACTGGTGGAGATCGACGAGTATGCCAAGGAACTTTCAAGATACATTCATTTAAATCCGGTAAGGGCGGGGATGGTAGACAGGCCCGAAGCATACCAATGGTCGAGCTATCCGTTTTATATTGGAAAAGGTAAACCGCCGGAGTGGCTCCATAGGACGTTCATCCTCGGATATTTCGGCGAGAAGGAATCTATAGCCCAAAAACGGTATCAAGGCTTTGTAAATGCGCTCGTGGGAAAGGAATACGAAAGCCCGTTGAAAGATGTTGTCAGCTCAACCCTACTTGGCAGTGCTGACTTCATATCCTATGTTAAAAAAACCTTCCTCTCGGATAAAAAGCCAGATAAGGATTTGCCGGCATTAAAGGAGTTGGCTCCGAAAGCATCGATGCAGGACGTCTTTGATGTTATAGATGAGTCTTTCAGTAATGATGCCAAGCTGGCAAGAAACGTGAAAATGTATCTTTGCCAAAAATATACAGCAGAGAAGCTGAAAGATATCGGAAGACACTTTGGCATTAGCGAATCAGGCGTATCTCAGGCCAGCCGAAGAGTCCGCCAATGGATGGAAAAGGATAAAAAGCTGAGACGTGAAATAGGGAAGCTTGAAAAAAGGATTAGATCGTCAAGAATGAAGACCTGACCCCATTTGCATTTAAGACCTGACCCCATTTGCATTTCATTCTTGTTGTGGAAACGCTGAAAATTCTTGCTCTGCCGTTTTAGATTTGCATAACTTGGGAACCACTGGCGGCGGAAGAACTTTTTGTTGTAGGTGTCATTGAACTTTTCAATTGCGCCATTACG
>QNBT01000127.1 GCA_003644205.1 Planctomycetota bacterium
CAGGCACATCAACGTTCAGATTTTTATGATCGACTAAGCTTATAAATTCCGCATCTACAACTTTTTCAAAATCCACGATGCGAAAACCATCATCACCGTCGGGCCTTTGAACCGTAACTCCAACTACATAATTGTGTCCGTGCCCCGCCGGATTTGCGCACTTGCCGAACACCTCAAAATTTTTCTCCTTGCTGAACTTGTCGTTCCACAATGTATGCATCGCGGCAAATTCAAATTTTTCACTAAAATAAAACACTTCAATGTCCCCCGATTCAATCGCAACCGTCCTGAACGGATTAAGCTGGAGCCTGAGTTTGGATAGCTTTGCCGAACCGAATTTATCGCCGAGCACGCGCCACGCACGCCTCAGAACTTCACAAATCTCCAAAAGCGAGACATGTTCGCCCCTGTCGAAGCTCTTTTTTATACACTCATCAAAAATCGATACGACGAATCGCCGCACGATTCGGTCAATCAAGCTGACATTCACAACGAATCCCGTATCAACTTCAAGTCCGCCGACCACCTCTACCCACAGGTTGAGATAGAAACTTAGCCCCTCACCACACGGCTTTGAAGCGTATGAGTTAAAACCTGTTGTACCCACAGGTAAAAACGGATTTACCGAAAACCTAACTGCCCTGACAAGCTTATGCATCCTCTAAGACCACCTGCTCATTCCCTGTCAACATTCATAAGCCGCAGAACCTCGTTTCTGCTTCGCGGGTCACGTATAAATATGCCGCGAAGCGCGCTGGTTACCATCACAGAGCCAGGCTTCTTTATGCCCCGAATCGTCATACAACTGTGCGACGCCTCAACAACTACCGCCACGCCTTTCGGCCTGAGATTGTCCATCAGAAAATCCGCGATTTGAACGGTGAGTCGCTCCTGGACCTGAAGCCTTCGCGCAAAACAGTCAACAACCCTGGCCAGCTTACTTACACCAAGCACCTGCCCGTCGGGAAGATACGCCACGTGCACCTTACCGATAAACGGCATTATATGATGCTCACAAATACTGTAGAAGGGGACATCTCTCAGCAGCACAATCTCGTCATAATTTTCGCGAAAAATGGCCGTTAAGTGCTCCTTCGGCTCCTCCTGCATCCCGCCTAAAAGCTCGGCATACATAGCCGCAACCCGCCCCGGCGTACCACGCAAACCCTCACGCTGCACATCCTCACCAACCGCTAATAAAATCTCGCGGACCGCACTTTCAATCCTCGCCAAATCTACTTTTTCTTCACTCTTTTCGCTCATGCCACACTCTTTCCTCAATTCTGACATCTATACGAATAAAACACGGGTGCCACCGGTAAACTCGTTTGCCGGTGTTGGAAATACTTTATTCTGGTTCCCGGCGTAACAAATCGTTCCATTTGTTATTCAGGATTCAATAATTTCCAGCTATTTCGCCGCATTCATCAAATATGTTGTTAAAAGCCGCACGCCAAAACCCCTCGAACCCACGACACCCGACTTCTTACCGCCTTCAAACATCGCTTCCATCGGAGCCATATCGATGTGCGCCCACTTCATATCCCCCACGAACTGACCTAAGAAAGCCGCCGCTGTACACGCCCCGCCCCATTTATTGCCGATGTTCTTCAGGTCGGCTATTTTGCTCTTCATCTCCTCGAGATATTCTTCGCCGCTCGGCATGTGCCATACCTTCTCGCCGCTCGCCTCAGCCGCCGCCTGCAACTGCTTTATCAGTCCGGCGTCATTACCCATCAGACCACCCTTGTGCTTACCCAAAGCGACAATGCAGGCCCCCGTCAGCGTGGCAATATCCACGATAACATCACACTTTTGCTCGACGGCGTAATGCAGCGCATCACACAGAAGCATCCTGCCCTCGGCGTCGGTATTCTGCACCTCCACCGTTTTACCGCTGTAGGTCGTTACGATATCACCCGGCCGATAGCTCGTTCCGCTCGGAAGATTCTCAGCCGACGGTATAATCCCGTAAACGTTCAAATCCAGCTTCAGTTCCGCTGCCGCCTTAAGAGCCCCGAGAACCGCCGCCCCACCGGACATGTCCAGCTTCATTTCCTGCATACCCGCCGCCGGCTTAATACTTATACCGCCGGAGTCAAATGTAATCGCTTTGCCCACAAGCCCTATCGTCGCTCGGGCCGCTTTTTTCCCGACCGGCGCGTATTTAAGCACAATAAGCCTCGGCTTATTCACCGAGCCGGACCCTACTGCAAGAATACCTCCCATCTTCTTTTGTTTAAGCTGTTTTTCATCGAACACCGTACAGCTAAGCTGCGCTGTTTCTCTTGCCACCTTTTTAGCCGACGCCGCCAGTGCCGCCGGATTCATCACATTACCAGGCCGGTTCGCTATCGTCCTCGAAAAAGACTGCGCCCGACCGATTATACTGCCGACTCTCACTCCTTTTGCAAGTTGGGCGACCTTGGCCGCGTTGGCATCAGCCACAATAGCGATAAGTTCCTTCAATCTCCCGTCTTCATTCTTTGTTACAAACTCATCATACCGATAGCTGCCGAAATGCGCACCTTCAGCTATCGCCCGCCCAAGCCCGGCCGCATCAGGCCTCCTTGCGAATCCATTATGAAGCGCCAAAACAGCTCGCCCCGCCCTCAATTCCACAGCCTTACTCGCTGCAAGCACCGCCGCACCTCGAACCGTATTGTTTGTCGCTTTTTTGCGCTCGCCAAGCCCAACTAACAGAACCCGTTGGGCGCCGATTTTCCCGTCACCGTATAAAAGCGCACTCGTATTGGCCTTCGCCTTGAAATCGCCAAGCCTGCGAACCTTCGCTATCGCACCTCCCAAACGCTCATCTATCGCCTCACAAAGCCTGTCCCGCTTTGCATCCGAGAACACCCCAACCGCCAACAAATCCGACTTCGCTGTTATCGGGTCCGCTTTTTGTGCTTTTACCGTTACCGAAATAATTTCTTTAGCCATTTCCTGTTATCCCTTCTGTCATTCCCGCGAAAGCGGGAATCCATGTTTTGAATTTTACACTATGGTTTTTCACTTTGCGCTTTAAGATTTTCGCTCCTTTATTCCTTTACCTTCTTTACTACGATACCTAAGATAGCTCTCGATAAAATCCTCAATCTCCCCATCCAGCACAGCCTGTACATTACCCACTTGATAATCCGTGCGGTGGTCCTTAATCATCTGATAAGGCTGAAGAACATAGCTTCTTATCTGATTGCCCCACGCAATCTCCCCCTTATTGCCGTAAAGCTTCGCTATCTGGTCATCCCGCTTCTGCTTTTCAAGCATATAAAGACGAGCACGCAGCACCTTCATCGCTCCGGTGCGGTTCTTATGCTGGCTCCGGTCGTTCTGGCACTGTACAACTATACCGGTCGGCAAATGTGTAATTCTTACCGCCGAACTTGTCTTGTTGACGTGCTGGCCGCCCGCTCCGCTGGCGCGATAAAAGTCTGTCCGCAGGTCCTCATCCTTGATATCGATATCGCCCGTGTCTTCGTGTTCCGGTATCACATCAACCGCCGCAAAGCTCGTATGCCGCCGTTTATTCGAATCGAACGGACTTATCCGCACCAACCGATGTACTCCCGTCTCACATGAAAGCTTACCGTACGCAAACGCCCCGTTTACCTTCAGCGTTACCGACCGCACTCCCACCTCCTCGCCCGGCGTAATATCAAGCTGCTCATAAGCGTACTTGTTACGCTCAAAATAACGACTATACATCCGCAGCAGCATATTCGCCCAGTCGCAGCTTTCCGTCCCCCCGGCGCCGGCATGAATGCTGAAAAAACACCCCTTCATATCATCCGGCCCGGAAAGCATACCCGCTATCTCTATCTTGTCGCACCGCTTGGACAGCTCACCCAGGTCGTCTTCAATCGAAGCTAATGTTTCCGTATCATTTTCAGCCGCTGCCAACTCAAAAAGCTCCGCCAAATCCCGCCCGGCCCGGCTCACCTCCTCGACAGGCTCGACAATAGTCTTTACCGCACTAAGCTCGGCCACTACTGCCTTGGCCTTGTCCTGGTCGTTCCAGAAGCCGGCCCCAGCCATCTGTGTTTCGAGTCTTGCGCGCAGGGTTTTCTTTGATGGCAAGTCAAAGCCAGTCCCGGATTTGTTTTATCCGGGCCGTCAAATCATTTATCGCCGCTCTAAGTTCAGATACTTCCATATCCTTATCCGCCTCTAAATGGGCCAAAATGCAACTTCAATCCCGCTTTATAGCTCAACACCCCCCATCTTGCAAGACCTGTTTTCACAGTTTCAACCACTATTTAGCCCTGGCCGTCGGCCAGGGGCTCCCTCAACTTTTTGCACAGGGATTTCTTTTTCCTTTATCTCCACGCACTTGCTTGTCCGCCCGGTTGGCACACTTTTCTCCGAAAAGGGTGAAAACGTCTTTTGCTCATCCAGACCGAAGTAACTTTGTCATCCCGCACTTGATGCGGGATCCAGTTTTGGTCATTTGAATTTCGATATTTGTATTTGTTTAGGATTTAGAGTTTAGTGCTTCGGATTTACATTCAGGTAGGGTGCGACTTCTCGAACCATTAAATCTATCGATTATTTACTCGACTCCTCAACGATTGCGATTTTCTTCATCGGTCAGGCCGTAAAGTTTATAGACCGTCTGGTCAATTTAGATTTTCGACTGTTCAACAGGTAAGCTGCCTAAGTTCCTTGTCTGTAAAATCAAACCCCTTGCCTTGTTCGATTCATTTAGGTTCATAATGTATCATCCTAAGGGTATCCTCAAGTTCTTCTCGAATTAGAATTAACTCACATAGCTTTTTGGGGTTGTCATCTTTTGAACGGGTCATAACATTTACGATTATAGGTTCACCTGCTTCCAGTTTAGTTTCAGTCTTAGCTGGAAAACTTAACCAGCGGTCAGAAACAATGCAACGAACAGAAAGACGACCTTTTTGTTTACTATCTCTGCTCATTACCTATTGCTATCCTCCACTATCTTAATTTCTTCCGGCGTCAGATCGTAAAGTTCGTAAACAAGTTTGTCTATCTGCCGGTCGGTTGCGTCTATCTGCCTCTTAAGGACCGTCTTTTCATGGCTCGTCTTGGCCCCGGCCAACTGCTTATTCAAATCCAGCATCATCTGGACAAGTGAAACCATCCTGTCATGACGAGCCTTGTCAGCAGGGTTAGAAAAGTCTATCATACGGAAGGGCAAAGTTCGAACTTTGGCCATTTTTACTTGTGGGAAGACTCTCCCAGTCTCCTTTACTGACTCTATGTAGAGAAAATTAAGAAACTTTGAGTTGAGAAGCCCAAGAGCATAGCGCAGGTCATAGTTCTGGTTTCTAAGTACCCCAGCCTGTAAAGTGTTTGCAAACCAGTGGGGTCCTATGATAGTGGCACGGATTTTGTCGCTCGTTTGTCGCCAAACGATCTTCTGGGGCAAATCGAAAACATCTCTGTTGAAATATACAATCTCGTTTTTGTTTAGGATGTTCTTGTAATCATGACGAAAGTATCGTCGAGCAGAGCAATCTACATACCATCCAGAGCTATTAAGATCTGACCCTATCAGAAATCTATGATCGTGTTGCGATTGAGCGGTTCCAGTGTAGTAGATGCGTGAAGCAAGGTCTGATTTCCCTTTCTGTTCCATCCCGACACCAACTCGCTGGTGTTTTATCCCACAATCTCTACAGTCGAGAATGTCCTCGATGTGTACCTCATTTGCCCGTAGTTCTCTATAGTAGGTCACAAATGTTTCATTGACTGTCATAGAATAAATTGCTTGAGGGAATTGTCGGTATATAGGGGATTGGCTGACCACGGCTCTTTGGGTGTTATTCAAGGCCACGGTATCTAAGATGGAAACTTCTGCTTTGTGGTTCGGAGGATTTTTAACAACCACAAACACACAACATGGTGCAGCTACTTTCGCTGAAAAAACTTTATCTCCCACATGCCAAAGAATGGAAATAGTAAAGCATCTAAGAAGTCGTCTAACATCAACATAGCGAGGTTGCAACATGAGCGCGCTAGGGACAATGAAACTAAAGAAGCCGCTATTGCGAGACAGGCTTAGTGCTTTGTCTGTGAATAGCTTACAAGTGTCTTTATATCCGTGCGTGCTTGCAGGATAGTGTTTTTCTATATATTCGGTGATGGAGTCAATATCGCCGCCCCACGGTGGATTCCCAATAACTATGTCGAAGCCGGGGTTTTTTCGGTTTAGGATTTTGGGGAATTCTTTTTTCCAGTCGAAGTCATTTATTCGGAATCTTTCTTCCTCATCGAACATTGTTCGCTGTTTTCCTTCGTAAAAATCGGGGCCGATGAGACTGTTGCCGCATTTTATGTTATTGCCGAGGTCGGGCAGGGCACGCTCTTTATGAAAGAGGACAAGCTGCGCCTCGCCCTCAAGGACCTTTAACAGGAGCGACAGC
>QNBT01000128.1 GCA_003644205.1 Planctomycetota bacterium
AGGTTTGCCCCGGAATATTTTGTTGTTACCGCCCTCGAGGATTTTGAAAAACAAAAGACTTTGAGAGAATTTCTTGCCAAAAAATCTACAATCCTCGTTCAAAGTGACCAGTACCTGATTTTCGACCTGACCGAGCCGAAACAATAGAATCAAAAGAATGGGGTCTGGACTATTTTAGAGTTTTCGTTGTGCTGAAAAGACTGATATAAAACGAAGAGAAAATCATCTGAATGCCAAGTAGTACAATAAATATTGATACAGCCGCGAGTTTCGTCAAAGAGACATGAATCTCTGAGAAATCCCCGGTCAGTTTAAAAATCAACACTATCGTTGTTATCCCCATTATAATGCCAACGCCTAAAATCACCGCGCCGATAACAAGTCCTCTTTCGAGGGTAAAGTTCTTTTCGAAAAAATCACTTATCCTGTCTCGTTCGATCAAGCCCTGGGAGCTGTTAAGTATAATCGCATAAACCCCGAATAACATTACTTGTAAACCGGTCAAAAGACAGGCATTTGCAAAAATGGCTGTTGATACCCCCAAGGGGATATTAAATATAACTATACTCTCCTTCAAAAAAAGAACTGTTGTAAACAGTAGCCCAAAGAGAAAAATGATTAGTCCTGGAAGGAGAAACAGATACCTCGGCGAAAACATGAGCATGAATCTCAAATGTCGCCAGCCGTCGGCAAAGGTCCGCAGGCTTGGTGTCCTGCCGGGCGGCGTAGCATGATAACTGATGGGTATCTCTTTTATGTTTAGTTTTTTCTGGCCCGCCTTGGCAACCATCTCCGATGCAAACTCCATCCCCCTGCATTTTAAGTCGAGCTTTCTGATGGATTCTTTCTTAAAACCCCTTAAACCGCAGTTGACATCGGATATCCTCACGTTGAAAAATAGATTGATCACCTTCGTCAGGGCCGGTGTTCCCACCCAGCGATGAAGCCAGGGCATCGCTTTCGGATAAATATTCCCCTTCAAACGACTACCCATAACGAGATCGGCGCCTTCTCTAAGTAACCTCACAAATTCCTTAATCTCAGAAAAATCGTATGTACTGTCGGCATCGCCCATTATGATATATTTTCCGTAAGCTTCCTCAAAGCCCCTCTTTAATGCCTGCCCGTAACCTCGCACACTCTCAATAACGATTCTTGCTCCGGCATTTTTTGCAATCTCTACGGAACTGTCGGTGGAGCCGTTATCGACAACAACAACCTCTCCGGAAATGCCCATCTGCTCAAAAGCATTCAGTGCCTTGGCTATGCAGTCGGCGATTGTTCCTTCTTCATTCAGGCACGGCATTACAACGCTAAGTTCTATATCCATAAACCTTATCCTCGTTTCTTGGAACCCATCCATTTGACAAATTTCAACAAGTTAAATAAGTTGAGCAGCTTCACATCTCTCAGTGCTCTAAACACCATCCGTGGCCGGAAATAGAAGCGTCTGAACGCCTTCTTACGAAAACAGGACACATCCGCCGGTGTAAGTGTGTCTGTATGCAGGATCGATTCCCCGCCGAAATCATACTGAGACCACCTCTGGGCCCGAATCCAGCCCCTTTCCTTTGACAAGGCTCCCAACTCCGTCTTCGGATACGGAACAGCACAATAACACTGCATATAATCAAGACCCAGGCTCAACATAAACTTGATTGTCTTATTCGCCGTTTCCTTAGTCTCTCCTGGAAGCCCGAATATGAAATGCCCCATTGTCTTTATCCCGGCTTCCTTACATAAGTTGACTGCTCTGATAACATCCGCTATTGTTTGTTTTTTCTTGGCTGCATCCAAAATATCCTGCACCCCACTTTCTATGCCTAATCCCATCAGATAGCAGCCGGCCTTTTTCATAGCTGACACCATCTCTTCATCCAGACAATCAACTCGCGTTGTTGCAGCCCAGTTTATTGAAAGATTGTTCTGTAAAATCACCTCGCACAAAGCAAGAACACGCTCCTTACTTATCGTAAATATCTCTTCCCAGAAAAGAAACTCATGGATATCATGTAACTCAATGCACTCTTTGATTTCTTTGATAATATAATCTGTGGAGTGTCTGCGCACCTTCCTGCCGTAATAGGGATTTACGATACAATATATACATTCGTAAGGACACCCTCTGGCACTATTAATTAATGTGAAAACCTTGTCGTTATGAGGAAGTCTGTACATATCCGTTCTTAAAAGACCACGATCCGGCAATGGGAGCTTGTCTATATCTTCAATAAGAGGACGAGGCTCTGCAATTTGAACACCGGATGAGTCTCTATAGATAATCCCCCTCACTTTGCTATAGTCCGGCTCAGGTTTATCGAGCAAGCCTAAAAGTTCCTCAAAAGTCTCCTCCGGCTCACCTACAATACCGAAATCAAGAAACGGATAATTGATAAAACCTTCCTTCTCAAGCAAAGTAAAATAAACACCAAATGCCAGGATTTTTATGTTGGCCAAGCTCTCCTTGATTGTCTTGGCAACGGCCATATCCTCATCTATAGAGGGGAATCCGGTATTAACAACTACCAAGTCCGGGGCAAACTCACTTATGTCTGCCAGGAGCTGCTCTATCGTCATTATCTCAACATTACCGTCGATTAGACGAACCGGCCCTTTTTTCTTTGCTATGGCCGCTAAGGTCGCCAGTGAAATCGGTGGCCAGATCGCCACCCACGAAGCAACCTTCTGCATACATCGGCCTTCTCTGATATACTTATCGCCCTTACCAATGGCTGGATTGAGAAAGTACGACTTTATCAATTGACCGCACCATCCAACAAAACACGTTTAAATCACTGCCAAACTCCCGCTGTAATCTGACATCTCTTATCTGAAAGACACTTTACAACACCACTAAACCGGCCTCCACTCCATAATACCGAGCCTGCCTGAAAGTTGCAACTATCTCATATTGTCTCTAACCGGCTTTGGTTTGAAACCGCCTACAGTTTCACGCTGATTTTGGGCTTGAAAGAATGGCTCTCTTTGACTATATTGTGTATTCATGGAATGGCCTCGTGCTTTTGCTCCAACCTGTTTTCAGGAACAAGTTAGGTTGTAACGGCAAGATTCGTTAATGAGTTTTTGCGCCGAGCTTACTTGGGTATTGCGATGTTACATGGGAAAAAGATTGCTGTTATAATGCCGGCCTACAACGCCGAAATGACCCTTAGAAAGACGTACGACGAAATACCGCATGATATAGTCGATGAAATTATCCTGACCGACGATGCAAGCAGCGACATGACCGCTGAATTATCAAAATCCCTGGGGATTAAAACCCTCGTGCATATTGAAAACTTAGGCTATGGTGCCAATCAGAAAACATGCTATGAGGCGGCACTGAAAGCCGGTGCTGATATTGTTGTCATGATTCATCCCGACTATCAGTACCCCCCAAGATTGGTAACGGCAATGGCGGGACTGTTGGCCAGCGACTTGTTCGATGTCGTCTTAGGCTCACGAATCTTAGGCGGAAGGGCCTTGAAAAACAACATGCCGCTTTATAAATATATATCCAACAGGCTCCTTACATTTCTCGAAAACATAATAATTGATGCCAAGCTCTCCGAGTACCATACCGGCTACAGGGCCTTCACCCGCGAGGCACTGCTGAAGCTGCCACTGCTGGAAAATTCAGACGACTTCGTCTTTGATAATCAAATGCTTGTTCAGGCTGTGTTCTTCGGCCTGCGCATCGGTGAAGTCAGCTCGCCGTGTAACTATAACCCGGAGGCCTCCTCAATAAATTTCAGAAGGAGCCTTGTTTACGGTCTTGGAGTTCTGGCGACAGCCATGAAATGCTTCCTGCAGAGAACCGGCTTAGTGCATTTTGCAATATTTAATCTGAACGGTAGAAAGTTGCAGGTTTAACCTGTTGCGACAACGAAATCTATTATTGAGAGTTTAGTCAGGACCGTCTCCAGTGGAAGACTTTGACTTATTTTATGTTGATGAAAACTACACCAGAATTAAAAATTCATATTTTAATTACCGGAATAGAAAAAGGGCCATCCGAAGATGTTTTCAAAAAAACATAAAGAATGATGCAGGCCTCGTTCTCGTCGACGTAGGATGTGGCATAAGCCCCGTTACCCCAAGACCAAAACAGACCTTGTGTATTGACTGTGCCTCCGAGGCACTCAAGGATTTGCAGCAAAAGGATTATAGCACAAAGCTTGGTGATATAACCGACATGCCCCTCGAGGCCGATTTCGCCGACGTCGTTTTCTGCTCGGAGGTTCTGGAGCATGTTGAACAGTACAAAACCGCTCTGAGCGAAATGCACAGAGTGCTGAAGAATGGTGGACACTTAATTCTGACGGTTCCCGTTCACGATAAGTATTGGGACTTTGATGACGAACACGCCGGCCATTTCCAAAGATTTGATCCCGAGATGTTAAGCCAGGAGCTCAACGAAGTCGGGTTTAGAATAATTGAAGAAAAACCTATCGGCAGTTGGCTGGAGAGAGAATTATCTAAGTTGGGGGTTCGAATATTTATTCGCCAAAAAAGCAAAGGTCCTTTACGGAAGTCAACAATCCTCGCAAGCAGAGTGGCAAATTGTGTACTGTACCTGGTCGTCAGGGGCTCCCTGCTGTTTACCTCCAAAGAATCAACCAGTATAATGCTTTATTGTTGTCGAAAAGAACAGTGAAAATAGCATTTATCGTTTACGAGTTTCCGAAACTGTCGGAAAGCTTTGTCGTAAGTCAAATTACGGGCCTGCTGGATTCGGGTCATGATGTCCGTATATTCGCCGACCGCAATCCCCAAGAGCCCCAAATCAATGCCGACGTCCTGAAGTATCATCTTATAGGCAGAACATGCTATATCAGGCCTATCAGCGAAAACAAAACAATCCGTCGGCTCAAGACTCTGCTTTTGCTCGGTCTAAATCTTCTAAAAGGACCCGTCAAACTGTCAAAGGTCCTCAAGATTCTCCTGACCCGTCCGGAAGGTTTCTCATATAATCTGCTTTACTATGCCTTCGCCTTTTTGCGGAAGGACTTTGACATAATCCACTGCCATTTCGGTCCGGCCGGTAATATCGGCTCCTTTCTCAAACAAGCCGGATGCCAAACCAGGGTCATAACCACCTTCCACGGCTATGACGTAACAAAATACGTCAAAGAGCACGGTCCCGATGTTTACAAGAGGCTCTTCGGCAATGGAGATCTATTCACATACAACAGTGAGGCTACAAGAGAAAGGATACTGGCGCTGGGCTGTCCGTCGGAGCGAATGGTGAAACTGCCCATGGGAATAAATACCGACAGGATTGCCTTTGCCGAGCGGAAAGTGTCCGGCGATGAGCAAATAAATATCCTGAGTGTGGGCAGATTAATCGAGATGAAGGGCAGAGAATATGCAATTAAGGCTGTGGCCAAAATCATCGGAAAATTTCCAAACGTAAGATACAACATAGTAGGCGACGGCCCATTGCGCGAATCCCTTGAGAAGCTGATAAACGACCTTGGTTCCGCTCATGCGATTAGCCTGCTTGGCTGGGTCGGCTCCGACAAGCTTGATTCGCTTTACAAATCATCCCACATATTCTTACACCCAAGTGTCAAGGCCGGTGACGGCAATATGGAGGGCCAGGGTGTCGTACTGCTCGAAGCAATGGCATACGGATTGCCCTTTGTAGCCACCAACCACGGGGCCTTTTGTGAAACGGTCGGCGCCGGCTTCAGCGATATGCTCGTACCCGAGCGGGACGTTGATGCCCTCGCTGAGAGGCTCGAATACCTCATCACGAACCGGCAAACCTGGCCGGGGCTCGGCAAAAACGGGCGGGCCCATGTCCGGCAACACTACGACATCAAACTCTTAAATCAAAAATTAGCCCAAATTTACCACGACCTCATAAACCATTGATTTTTCAATAAATAACGGAACACGGAGCGAAGCTCGAAATCCTAATATCTAAATCCTAAACAATATCCAAATATAAGATAAGGGCATTTGTCCTGTGCTGGCATTTGTCCTGTTAGTTTTTCTGTAACTCCATCTCCCATTCGCGGATATATTTACCAACAGTAACTACCGATATTTTCAGCATGATAGCAATCTCAGCACCATACAGACAGCCATCTTGTTCATAAGCCTGGTCGGTAAAACAGACCTGCTCAATTGCTTCGACGAGAACTTTGGCCTCCCACGGACCAGGAAGCGCCAGCCTTTTTTAAGGGCCAATAAACCCCTACCGGTCAAATGCCCTGATCGAAGATTAGAAACCACATAAAATATACCACAAGGATAACTGCGAATCCAGCGCAAAAAAGCCGGTTGCCCTTCTAAGGTCCCGAGTGAACTGGAGGCGGCAAGCGGAGAAAGAAAATAAATATTAA
>QNBT01000129.1 GCA_003644205.1 Planctomycetota bacterium
GCCGGAAAAGATAGGATTACTCTCACCGCGTACATTCGCCTCACGCTGAGCGTTCAGCCAGGCAGGGTCGGTCTTTAAGGCTTTGACCTGCCAGGGGCTTGCAAAATAGACATACCACTTTTTACCGTTGATGACTATCGGCCGCAGCTTGCTGTAAGCTGAACCACCATTTCATGTATCAAAGTTGGCCTTTGGAGAAACCATCAGAAAAGCCCGAAATACTGGATTCACACTTGTAGAAAGACCAAAGGTGCTTTTTGGCAAAACAGCAGTTTTGAAAAAGGACTAATAGTACATTCGTAACTGCAGAAAGAAGCTTAGCGGAGTGCTGCCGTACTCGCTTTTGATTTTGCCGCCAGAGGGTTGGTCGCCGCATGGGATGAAGATGCTGCCGAGTAGCGATGCGCTTTTCGAGAAGTCCCATATGAGTGAAGGCGAGAGTACTGCAGAACCATCCTGTGGGCTGTGCAGTACGAGAAAAGCACCGTTGAGTGAGATACTAAACGGGTAACTCAATTGATAGGCAAGGGCCTCTCTGCCTAATGTCTGCGTGTCACCCCGAATTATTCTTTCTGCAAACGTCGGCTCGTCGAGTTTGTCTGTTACCCGGCCTACGTCTTTGAGGCCGAATCCGGAATAATGATACTCTGTGAGAAACGTCAGGCCGTTACCCACATCAAATGTGTAGGAACCTCCGAAGACAGCCTTGGCTACCTCGTGGTCGTTATTGAATATTCCTCCGTCGGTCTGGGCTTCAGGCGTGTTGTAGAGAGCAAGTTCGCAGTGCACCTCCGCTTCCATCACGGCGGCTGACACGACGCCAGCAACCATTAGGTCCTCGGCCCGTTTGCCAAATATAAACTCGGCGTCGATTTCATCGAAGTATCCGCGCAGTCTTGCGATAAGGGCGGACTTTTCCCAGGTTTCGCCGATAGCGGCAATCACCTCCGCTGAACTGGTATCTGAAAGCTGATATTCAACCCTGGCAGCATCGACGCCCTGTCTCCACTCGCGGTCGATCTCCAGGGGAGAGAAAGGTGAAAAGATATCCACGGCACTGAAGAGTCTGCCTCTGCCTAATCCGATAGCCTGCCTGCCGAGTGTAACCTCACCCCATTGCCGGTGGAATGATACGAGTGCCCGGTCTATCTCGTGACGCCAAATGAATCTTTCGCCATCGTTGATGGCTTGCCAATCGAGTTGTCGGATTCTGAACGGTGCATCTGCCTCACAAGGCAGGACACCTCCGCCTGTACCAGCCCCCTGAGAGAGCCATCGCGCCCTCTGCTCGTATGCAAGCTCCCAATTGAGCCAATCTTCGTAGTAGCCATTAAAACCGAGACGCAAGCGAAAGAACTCGGTGATGCTATCGCGTTTGGCAAACAAGGTGGGATCGTCGGTGTTGTGTGATAAAAGTGAACTCCATTTGCCTGCCACATCCAGGCCCACGGCCTTGTCACCCTCAGCGTTTGACCACAAATCCATAGCAAATCCGCGAGCAGAGGTCAGGATAAGTAAGAGTACTGTCAGCCCCGCAATTCTGCGTCGATAGCGCATAATTTAACTTTCTCATAAGGAAGATTTTGTCTGACTTTTCGTTTCGTCCTTTGAGATTCTTCCATCTACCAGTGTTACAACGCGTTTGGCATGTGCCACTACGCGTGGGTCGTGTGTTGAAAAGACGAATGTAATATTCTGGTTCTCATTTAGGTCCCGCATCATCTGCAGGAGCACTTCGGCATTTTCACCGTCGAGATTCGCGGTTGGCTCGGCAGCCAATACAAGTTTCGGATTAGACGCCACAGCACGTGCGATGGCGACACGCTGTTGTTGTCCACCTGAGAGTTCGTTGGGTCGACGATTGGCGAACTCGGCGAGGCCAAGCTTGTCGAGAATTTCTCTTGCCCTGTTGAATCGGTTGTCGCCGATGCCTTGCAACTCGAGGACGAATTCCACGTTTTCCTGTGCGGTCAATACAGGAACAAGATTGTAGGCCTGGAACACGAAGCCAAGTTTATGCAGACGCAAATCCGCCCGCTGTCTCTTGCTCATGGCGGAGATGTCGCGTCCGAGCACATTTAGGCTGCCGTCTGTTGCAGTGTCAAGGGCACCAACGAGGTTAAGAAACGTTGTCTTGCCGCTTCCGCTTGGCCCTACTATGGCCATAAAGTCGCTTTCGTTGATCTCGAGTGTCAGGCCGCGAAGTGCCTTGGCTTCTACCTTGGCAGTCTGATATGTCTTAGTTACATCTTTGGCGTTGACTAATACGTTTGTCATCATTCTTCAAATCTCCAATCAGTGCTCAACTCGAAGTGCTGCAGCCGGGTCGATCTTTGCTGCATACCACGCCGGGTACAGGGAACTAAGTATCGTAGCCGTTAGTGCCAGGGCAAAAGCCAACGGCACGAGCCACCATCCAAAGTCACCCAGGAACACAAGGTCAATCAATATATTCGAAACAGACATGTCGTCAGTACCGTACATCTTGGTGAAGTCGATTCCCTTTGTTGCAATCCAATACGCGCTTGGCACACCTACCGCCAAACCGACTATTGCTCCGACAAGCCCAAGAACCAGCCCTTCATAAACCATTATCTGTATGAGACGCGAGCCCTTCATTCCGACCGCGCTCAATACTGCGAATTCCTTGCGTCTTTCCAACACTGCGGTAAGCTGCGCACTGGCGATACCCAGGAACACCACAATCATGATGATGCCGACCGTTAGCCTTGTCCATGTTTCGTCCACCTTGGCGCCGGAGGCTAACTCCGGCATTAGCTGCTCCCACGTTACAACCGAGTAACCGGTGCCCAGCTTTGCGCTAAGTGACTTTACTATTAACTCTAACTTCTTCGGGTTTTTCACAAGTGCAGTAAGGTCTCCGGCACCGGACAAGTGGGTTATCTGCTCGACGTCCTGCAGATTTACCTGGCAGATGGTAGCATCCAAATCCCTGCTCCCGGTTCCAATGATGCCGACAATTCTGAGCATTGCACCAGCCATTTCGCCGTCGGCCCCGGCAGTGGTGAGCATAAGCTCGTCATCAACTTCAACTTTGAGTCGAGTGGCAATCGTTTTGCCTATGACGGTTGTTCCCTTCTCACCGTCAAGATAATGACCCTCGACAACACTTCTTGCCAGGCGATTACAGGTCTGCTCTGTATTCGGGTCGACACCGACCATTTCTACACCGGCAACGCGTGTTCCGAAACCCAGCAGTACCTCCTTGCGTGCGTGAGGCGTAACGACCTCAACTTCGTCCACAGACGCAACGAGTTTACGAGCCTGATGCCAATCAATTAGTCTTAAATCATTTTCTCGTGTTTCGTTCCACTTGGCCGGTACAACTCGAAAATGGCCTGCACCACTCTCGGCGGCAGCTCGAAGCATCATTTTGCTTTCGCCGCGAACAAAGGCTATCATAAAGAGGCATAACCCACAACCGACACCAATTCCGACGACCGACAGAATCGTCCGCCGCCCATGACGCACTAAACTTCGCATTGCATATTTGTTCGATACCGAAAGCATCATGCGCGCATAGCCTCCATAGGTTCAAGTCTTCCCGCAATCCAGGCCGGCCAAACAGATCCTATAAGTGAGGTCGCCATTATCGCGACCAAGCCTATCAATGTATCGGATATCTCTAATCGTGGATAGATATGCAGCGGCAGGTTCAGTCCTCTGTAGGCCATGTCCGCAACCTCACCTTCGCTTCCTCCCCAACTGGCCATATCAATTCCTGTGCCGGATGTTACCCAGACGAACAGATACCCGAGGAGCGTTCCTGCAGCGACACCAAGCAGTCCGGTGAGAATGGCCTCGTACACAATCATTCCGACTATTCGTCTGGGTCGCGAGCCGAGGGCAAGGAGCATTCCGAACTCGTGCATACGCTCAAAGGTTGACATTACAAGCGTATTTGCTATCCCTGCCAATGCCGCGATGCACACAATCACTACAACGAAATAGCCGACCCAATCCGACATATCCAAAACGACTACTAGCTCCGGCACCAATTGTTGCCAAGTAAGTATTTCGGCTTCGGTCAATCCTTTTATTTTTCGAAGTCTCTCGCACAATTGCTTTGCCTGGCCGGACTGATTTGTTCGCACTACAATCTCGTGCGCGGCGTTTGGCATACATAGAAGCTGCTGAGCGTCATCAAGTGACATAACAACGCCAGACTGATTGACAATATCAACCGGGCATTTAATGATGTCTTGGATGACATATAAGTCGTTCGCCAACGATCCGTCCGCTGTCTGGCCAACAACAGCTATCTCCTGTCCGACTTTTGCACCGGTTTTTCTGGCTAATCGATGCCCGATCAGAACCTTTCCCTTTTGCAAAGGCTCGGTCATGCCGGATAGAAGCCCCCACTCGTGCGATTCAATTTCAGATTGCAGGCCAACCACCATTGCAACGAACGCATCCTTTTCGGGTGCAAACAGAACCGGGGCATATATCCTCGCCGCTGCATTCATTACACTCAGATCGGCTTGTATCTGTGTGATAACGTTCTTTGTGTCCTCAATTACAAGGTCAATTGCCCGCTCCTGTCTCCACCCGGCTGCGTGTACTTGAACATCGCCTATCATAGGGCCTGTTATGGCCCGGCGGATATTGTCGGCGTAGCCCCGCATCAGGCCGTCGGTCGCCAACAAAGCGAACTGTCCGACGGTAATTGCAAGGATCGCCAATGCTGTCCGCTTGGTGTTGCGTCCGAGGTTTCGCCAGGCTATTTGTAGGGTTGTTGCCGGCATCGGCCTGTTTTACCTTTTCCGTTCCAGCCTTGACAAGCTGAACGTGCTTTCGGGTACATTCACATCGAAGTCGATTTCATCATAGACCAACTCGGTCTTATGCCCCTCTTTGTCTTCGGGTACCATCTCCATCTTTGCCGGCAGTTGCCTGCCGTTAAACTGGCGCACGTTACTCCATCGCATCGTCCGCGACAGCCGGTTCTTTCTGTCGTAGTACCTGGCCACCAATGGAATCCTGCCGTTCGCCGATACTACCAGTTCCCATCGTTTCCACAAACCGACAACATCTGGTTTTGCATTGAAGCTGACCAGCCAGCCATTCGGGTCGTTTGACCAACCTGTCAACTTGTATGCATAGTCCTGGGTGTACGAGGCCTCGCGAACCAGGTCATCATTTGTGAAGTCACTGCCCATCCATGAGGCCAACATCATCGAAGGAGGAATGCGTATGGTGCGCTTGATTCGGGGTAGATAGTTCCACAGATTCTTTTCGACCTTCAACGTGGCTGTCCCCTTTTCTCTTGCCGGCGACTCAATGACTATCAAGGCTTTCTCCTTACCCTTGGTCCAGACCTTCATCGCCACCTCTCTCGTTTGTCTCGGCTTGGTAACTATCAGGGTCATCTGCGATATACTACTCTTGGAACGATACATATCCTCGACGTATTCGATAACCGCATCGAGGTCAAGCTTTCCGTCCTTGATAAACCCTGTATCGAGCTTGTTCAGTACATTATTGGCATCAGCTATTAGGAGGTTGTTAGCATCGTTTGCATCCGTATGCGCTTTGAGCACAGCCGTTGCCATACAAAGAATTATGACCATGGTGTTTAGAATTCCAACTTTCATTTTCGCCCTCAATCTGTGTGTCTTCTTATCGCCATCGTTAGGCCAACAACATCACGTATGCTCTTTCAATCGGTGTTCGCCAAGACGCAAATGACTGAGTAAAAGTATTCTACCTGGCGGTATAAAAATATATAACCTACTTCCTATATAGCCAGAACCACTCCGGAGGTCAAGTTTCAATCTTAAAGCCACTACAGATGATATAATGCGTGTTGCTCATCGTCGCCCTCAATCCTCGACGTACCAGAGTACGCCTCCGGTGTGAAGCAAGAATTCCTCCTTGCATCGGAACCAAAGTTATAAACTCTTAATAACGCAGCAAACTAACAAAGATGCGCAGACATGTCAATCGACTTCCCGTGGGACAATGGTTGCAAAAATAATGTTGCTAACCAGCCCCTTCAATTCTATATCACCAAACAAACACAAACAATCCTATCTCTTTATTTTACAAACAGTTATGGCTTTTATTCTACACCAGTAGATATAAAAACAGAATCTCCGGCGAAAAAAAAGAAAAACTAATTGACATACTGAACATTTATTCATATATTGAGTATGTGTTATTAGTGCAGAATAAACATTCTTTTGTTTAGTCCAATTTGGAGATAAATCATGGATAAGACCAAATTACCTCGCAAGGAAAGAGAAAAACTCTTGCATAGAGAGGAGATATTGGAAGCAGCACTAAGGCTTTTTTCCAGCAA
>QNBT01000130.1 GCA_003644205.1 Planctomycetota bacterium
CAAATCTCTCTTGAGGCGGTCATAGGCATTTCTTATGCTATTGCAGCCGCCGCTGCACTTTTTCTTGTCGGCATCGCACCCGGCGGTCATCTGCATGTGCAGACGATGCTGTCGGGCAGTCTTTTGTGGACGAGGTGGTCGGATATTATCACGGGCCTGGTGTTATTTTCTTTGGTGGGGTTTGCCTTTTTCATTTTCCGCAGGCCCTTCAAACAAATATCCGACAATTACGATAACGCTGTTGCAGCGGGAATGAATGTTGTGTGGTGGGATTTTTTGTTCTATGCGCTATTGGGCGTGGTGATTACATTGGCGGTTCGTATGGCGGGCGTAGTGGCTGTGTTTGCCTTTCTTATTATTCCGGCGACGATATCGGCACTGCTTCGGCCAAACCGGCCGGGGCGCATCATTATCACCTGGCTGGCGAGTATAGTAGCGTCAATAGGCGGACTTTTATTCGCTTATTACCTTGATTTTTCGCTCGGGCCCTGTGTTGTTGTGTTCCTTGGCGGCCTGCTGATAATTGCGTCGCTGGCGAGCAGGTATTTACAGCAACGCCTCACATGATTAGAATAAGGGGCATGGAAGTTTATCCGTTAAAGTTTGGGCCGATATTCAAGGAACGTATCTGGGGTGGGCAGGCACTGAGGACCGTGTTCGGCAAGGACCTGCCGGAAGGAGCGAAAATCGGCGAAAGCTGGGAATTGGCGGACCTGCCGGACGATAAATCAGAGATTGTCAACGGGCCTTTGGCGGGGATTACAATCGATAAGGCTGTCGAAAAACTCGGTGCGGCCATTACCGGTCGAGAAGACTACAAGCCGCCCTTTCCCCTTCTCATAAAGATATTGGATGCTCAGGATATTCTCAGCGTTCAGGTTCATCCGGACCCTGAGACCTGCCGGCGAAGGGGCAAGGGGCAACCAAAAACAGAGTGCTGGTATATCATTGATGCTGCACCGGGTGCGGTGATTTATAAAGGTCTGAAGAAGGGCGTTACAAAAGAGCAGTTTGCACAATCCATCAAGGATGGCAACTGTGATGAGCTTCTTGAGAAGGTGCAGGTTAAAAAGGGCGAGTGTCATTTTCTGCCCGCCGGTACAGCCCACGCAATTGGGCCGGGCCTCTTAATTGCCGAAATTCAGACCCCGTCCGACACAACGTATCGGGTTTTCGACTGGAACCGCGTCGATGACTCGGGCAAAGGGCGCCGGCTTCATATAGAAGACGCCCTCCAGAGCATTCACTTTGACTCATCCGGTGACGACCTTTCTGTCAAAACGGTCGGCAGATTAGTCGGTTCGGAGGTATTTAAGGTTGATAAAGGCCACCAGACAGCCGGTTGCGAGGTTTTATTCTCACCGGGCCAAATGAAAGCTTTAATGGTCATCACAGGCCGGGGATGCATAACGTCGCAGGCGACTGAGAATGTAGATTTCAAAAAGGGCGACACCTTGCTTATCCCGGCGGCCTTTGAGGGCGTGATGCAATTTACGTCCGACACCGACTATCTTACCATCACAGTGTGACCGGACACCTTTAAGGTTCGAGGGATTTTGGGTTGGAAAATTAAACCTTGACAAGCCTTTCGTCCGATAGTTAAATTAGGGAAATGTGGCAATATAGGAGGCCGGAAATCGTCCAAAAATCAGTGATGGAGACAAGGATGGGTAAGATAAAGGAGTTATATACGACCGGCGAAGCAGCGGAAGTTTGCGGTGTGAGCCAGCAGACGATAATCCGGTGTTTTGATTCGGGCAGACTTGAGGGATTTCGGATACCAGGGTCGAAATTTCGCAGGATACCGCGGGAAAGCCTAATCAAGTTCATGAGGGATAACGACATTCCGTTGGACAGGTTCGACAGCGGAAAGAAAAAGGTCCTGATAGTGGATGACGACCCTGAGATTGTGGAGTTGATGGTTGATGTTCTGACCCGCGACGGCCGGTTCGACGTTAAGACGGCCTCAAGCGGCTATGACGCCGGGCTTATAACAGAACGGTTTTGCCCCGACCTGATAATTCTGGATTACATGCTGCCGGACGTCAACGGTAATGTGGTGTGCCAGACGATAAAGGGCAACGCAGAGTTTTTGAATACGAAAATCATAATTGTCAGCGGCGTTGTCAATCAAAGTGAGATTGGGGACCTGTTAAAGGCCGGCGCCGAGGATTTTATGAAAAAGCCGTTCAACATAACCGAACTGGTCGATAAAATCGCCGGCGTCTTACAATTACAATAGCAACAGTGCGCAGCCGGTGGGAGATGAGGGTTTCTTGATGGATAAATCGGCGAAAAATACAGCGGCGACACGCCAGGTGGAGTTGATAATCCGGCAGCTCGATAGCCTTTCCACATTACCGGAGATTGCGGCGGGGTATTTGGCTAAACTGGCCGACGGTGCAATTGACCGGAGGGCTTTAGGCGAGATAATCGAATCTGACGCGGCGCTTTCGGCAAGGATATTATCGCTGGCATACAAGGAGCGGGTCGTTTTCACAAATGATAAGCCGTCTGTGTCCGAGGCCGTGGCGAAATTGCCCGCCTCGACGATTCGCCAGGCGGTTCTGTCGAGCAAGGTCTTCAGCGCATTCGAAGCTGATTATGATGCGGACAGCGCACGAACGCTCAGCCGAAAACAACTCGCCCTGCATGGTCTGGGGGTGGCGTGCTGCGCGGCCGATATCGCAGAGCTTGTCTTAGGGGAAAATCAGAAGCAATTGGCATATTCTGCAGGCTTGCTGCATGACATCGGCAAGCTGGCACTGGATGAGGTCATGCCCAAGAGCTTCGAGAGGATGGTCAACGAGGCAAAGTCGCAAAACGCATCACTGCAGCATGTCGAACAAAAGCATCTCGGCATCGACCACGCGGTGATAGGAAGACGGCTGGCTGAGAAGTGGCATCTGCCGAGCGAGATAGCCCTTGCGATTTGGCTTCATCACAGCGACCCGGAGATTATGTGTGAGAATCTGCCGGCGGCACGTATTGCCGGTATCGTGCGTCTGGCCGACATCATCACGCGGCAGTGTGATATAGGGATGTCGGGCAGTTTCGATTTGCCCGATTCAATTTCACAGCTAATGGAATCTTTGTCGGTGTCAACGGAGCAGATTGCCGATATTCGCAATCGGCTGACGGGCCAGGTTCGGCAAAGGAGCGAGCTGTTGGGACTGGACGCTGTGGGTGGGGCGGCGGCTTATTGCGAGCTTATAGGTGCAACGGCCGCCAAGCTGGCGCATGATAACACTGAACTTACATCCCAAAATCGTCAACTCCTTATGAGCGGTGCTCACATGGGCTTTGTTTGTGAGTTCTTGTCGGGTGTCAGTGCCCAAATGTCGGCAATCGAAGTAGCGGCGGTGTTTGCGAGCGGTTGGCAAAGACACTATCAGACCGGCCCTGTATGCGTGTATGTTCAAAGTGAGGATGATGAAGGTCTTTTGGAGGCGGCGGTTGTCGATAGTTCCGGGCGGTTGGGCACGCAGGTAATCAGTCGCACCGGAGAAGGGCCGATTGCGGGCGAGAAATCGACCGGCGAATTCGGGATATTCGACGCCGATGATTCCGTAAAGTGGCTTTTAGAACAGATTGAATGTGAATTCGACCCGGCAAGGACACAAATAGCCCCCCTGCTCATCGGCTCCGGAGCGATTGGTGGGATTATCTTTGAGCGGCGCGGCCCGGCAGAGGCGAGGGGGCAGTTGGAGCTTTTTGGTACGGTTGCGTCGGTCGGGGCGCAGATTATTGCCCTGGCATCGGCGCGTTTGCGACAAGGGAGGCTCTCCGAGCAGTTTGCCCGTCTTTTAGGCGAGCAGAGGGAAAGCCGCAGCGCCCTTGCCGCGGCGAAGTCTTTACAGGCGGTAGCAGAGATGGCCGCCGGTGCCGCGCACGAGCTGAATAATCCATTGGCGGTGATATCGGGGCGCGTGCAACTGCTTTATGACGCCGAAGGTGACGAGAAGAAAAAAGAGACGCTCAGGCAGATTCAGGAGCGGGCCGAGGAGATAAGCCGGATAGTCAGCGACCTGATGAGTTTTGCCCGGCCCGAAGAGCCTGCTCCGAAAACGGTCTCCGTGCGGGCGTTGATTGATGAGGCGGTTCGCCGAACTGCTAAAGCGAGCAGCCTTAAGGCGCTAATAGCCGAGCTTGTCTCGATTGACGAGCTTGGCCAGGTTTGTGTTGACGAGGAGCAGGTGGTTACAGCGATTGCGAATATTTTGTCCAACGCGCTGGAATCTTATCCTGCCGGCACCGGGCCGATAAGGATAGACGGCGGTTGCGAACAGCCGGCCGGCTTTGCGGCATTTGAGATTATCGACAGCGGGTGCGGGATGGATGCGAATACCTTAGCAAAGGCTGCGCAGCCGTTCTTTTCGGCGCCGGCTGCGGGCAGGAAACGGGGGATGGGCCTTGCCCATGCACAACGACTGATTCAACTGAACAACGGCTCACTGCATTTGGCAAGCCGGCCCGGCGCCGGCACGAGGGTAACAATCCGTCTGCCGGTCGGGAGGTGAGCGGGCGGCTGCGTCGGGTTTTCTCGCCCGGCCCCATTTTTTGACGGTGGTACATGAAATTAGCATAACTTGTTCCAGGTAACAGACTTATGCGCCAATCCGCCTCAAAAAACGGGTCATCACGAGGTATTTTTTCCTTGAATAACGGCACGGGTTATGGTATAAATAGAGCTAAATGGAAGAGGGCTTTTGTGTGAGAATTTGAAAAGGCCCATGTAGAATGTGCGCTCGGTCAGCAAGAGTGGGGATAGGCCTCTGAGGTCTTGCCGGCTTGGGCAATGTTGCAAGGGAAAGGGTGATGGAAAAGGCGTTTTTGATATTAACGCTCGTATCATGTGTCTTGGCATACCCTGCACCGGCCGATACTGTAACCGTAGCGACATCGGGCGGCGACTACACCCGCATTCAAGATGCCATCGACGCCTGCAGCGATGGGTGGATTGTCGAAGTTGCCGACGGCTTCTGGGGTGGTACGGGTAACCGCGACCTTGATTTCGGCGGCAAACGAATAACCGTCCGCAGTGCCAACGGGCCCGAGAACTGCACGATAAACTGCGGCGGTACTCCCTCGATTCCTCATCGCGCTTTTTACTTCCACAGTGGTGAAGATGCAAATTCAATTGTGGAAGGTTTTACTATTAAGAATGGTTATGCCAAACTTAACTTTTCAGTCCCCGGGATGGACTACCCGGATGGGGGGGCTATATGCTGCAGGGCTTCTGACTCAGGCTGGCCTTCTTCGCCGACAATCAAAAACTGCATAATCACCGATAACCAGGCCGATGGTACCGACAGAGACAGCTATGGTGGCGGGATATATTGTCTTTCCTCGGCACCAACGATTGTTGACTGCAATATCGTTTCAAACAGTGCAAATTTCGGCGGCGGCATTGCTTTTGAATACTACACGTGGCTGGCACCTGCTGAGCGGGCGACGATTACTAATTGCATAATCAGCGGCAATACTGCCATCTGCACGGATCCGATCAGTTGTAGCGATAATGGCTACGGCGGCGGCATCTACAGTTATGACAGCTCTGTTGCAATCCAGGACTGCACAATCATAGACAACACAGCTTTTCGGGGTGGTGGTATCTGTTTTGACTACAGTCAGGACAGGCCCCAGATACCATACCCACAACTCGTAGTTACGGGAAGCACAATCAGCAGCAATTCGGCAACCTTCGACGACCCCGAGCCTCTTGGTTACTGCTGGTCCACAGGGGGTGGTATAGCAATGGGGCCGCTTGTCGGTGGAATCATCTCACAAAGCAGGATAATAGGGAATTCGGCTGTGGAGTACGGGGGCGGTATCGACTGTGACGGAACATCGTCGCTCGAGATTGTCAATTGCGTTATCAGCGGGAATCTGGTGGACAGCGGCAATCCTACAATGCCCGCAGCCGGCGGCGCGATGTGTTTGTTCGGGTCATCTCCGAGGATAGTAAACTCCACGATCAGCAGCAATGAGGCCCAGGATTATGGAGCGCCGGGTTTTGGAGGTGGGGGGGTGTATTGTTTGGTGGACAATTTTGGTGTTGACTCTCAGCCGGAGATTAAAAACTGTGCATTTGAGGGCAACGGCCATCATGCCGTCTATGAGGATGCGGAAGACAGCGACCCGAATTTAACATATTGTCTGTTCTATAACAACCTCGACGGTGATTACTATGACAGGGACGAGAACGCGACGTTTACGGGTGCAGAAAACATTAATGCCATCGCCGACGGGCACGCAATAAAGAATAGGGACGGCGACCCGATGTTTATCATGGACGA
>QNBT01000131.1 GCA_003644205.1 Planctomycetota bacterium
CCATCAGCCTTTTTAGGCCTTGAGCTTATGAGGGCGTATTATTTGTTGACTTGAGGGTTGCAGGAGGGTACAATACGCTTTTCTAATATAAGATTTTACATTAAGAGGATTGCAAATGATAGAACAGATGCAAAATATATCTGCTATGTGGACACCCGGCCCATTGGAACTAATAATCATTCTGATTATCGCGGTGTTACTGTTCGGCCGGCGGCTGCCGGAAATAGCAAGGGGCATTGGCAAAAGCCTGACCGAATTCAAAAAGGGCGTAAAGGAGGCCCAGAACGAAGTCACCAGGGAAATCGATGACGCCGCAAATGCCGTTGATGCTGAGGACTCGGACAGCAAAAAAGACGCTGAAGATGTCCTCAGGCCGCAGTAATAAACGGCCCGCTTAGGCTACGGAGCTATTTTTGCTTTTTGCGCCATTGCCGGAATCGGCATATCAGGATACTTCCCTCGAACAATACATACAAGGGGACCGCAAGGGCTATTTGTGAGACTACATCAGGGGGCGTTGCTATCGCAGCAACAATAAACAGGCCCAAAATCACAAATTTTCGCGCCCGCCCGAGCGCTTCGATTGAGATAAGTCCCATCATTTGTGCAAAAACGATGGCTATTGGCATTTGAAAAGCGACGCCGAATACGAGTGTCAGGGTCAAAATTAAGTTGATATAGTTTTGAAAGGTCCAGTTGGATGCCAGCGACAATCGCTCGTTGAACTTAATGAAGAAACCCATCGCCAATGGGGCTATTATCACGAGGAAAAAAATTGTGCCTGTAATGAACAGTAAGGCGCTTATCGGGGCGACAGCGTACACAAATCTTCTTTCGTGCCGGTAGAGCCCGGACGAAACAAAGGCCCAGATTTGCCAGAATACCCATGGGGAGGTGATTAAGAGACCGAATACGAGACAGACCTTTATGTACATAAGGAATCCTTCGGCTGGCTGGATGGTCTGTAAGTGGCGAAGTACGTCCGTTGAATTGGTGGCTTTTTCAAATGGGGTCGCCAGCAAGCCGATGAGAAATTTCCCAAAGAACAGACAGAATATGAGGCCGACAGCCACGCCGAGTACTATCAGTATCAACCTGGCGCGGAGTTCCTCGAGATGGTCGCCAAGACTCATGGTTTTTAATTCTTCTTGCCGGTTTTTACCCATTTTCGCTGCCTACGGACTGAGCGATTTTTTATTATTTGACGATCAAAACAGTTTATTATATGTCCCGTAGTTTGGCAAATTCTTTCTGAATGCGTCAGGAGGCGGCATCCAGGGGCGCCGGCTCATATTTGGGGTATAAATCCGAGCAAAGAGAATGAACTATTTTCCAGGTTCAGCGAATATATTATTGCAACTTAGTTGCATTTGGGCATGCTGGTGATGTAGTGTATTTGGCTGAATTTGATTTGCACAGTTGGTGAGCAGAAGATGTCGATTAAAGAAAAAATGCTCCACATTGGCGCCGAGCTTAAGGGGCACGCCCCGTTTACGGCATTTGGGGCGATTACGGGCATAATTTTTATGTTGATGTTCAGAAATATCGGCAAGGCCCATGCCGGGGTGCTATTCAGTATTTTCCACCCGGGCCACGTGGTGCTAAGCGCGATGGTAACGGCGTCTCTTTTCGCTATACACAGACAGGCGAAAAATTTTCTGCTCATCCTTGTGATTGGGTACGTTGGCTCGATAGGTATTGCGACACTTAGTGATTCTATTGTGCCGTATGTAGGCGAGCGCCTGCTTGGACTGCATATACCAACACACGCCGAGGGTGCCGGCCATGAATCGTCTGCCGGCTCCGGTCAGGACCTCGCGCAGCAGCATGAACACAGAATTTATGTTGGCTTTATTGAGGACTGGTATATTGTTAATCCGGCGGCGGTGCTTGGTGTTCTGATAGCTTATTTTCTGCCGAGGACGAAATTTCCACACGCCGGACACGTCTTGATAAGCACGTGGGCGTCGTCTTCGCATATCCTGATGAATATGACAGGTGAGATCACGGTTGGCATAATGGCTGGAATCTTCGCAACATTATTTATCGCGGTTTGGCTGCCGTGCTGTATCAGTGACATTGTCTTTCCGCTGCTGTTCGTCAAATCGGATATTAAGCTGACCGATATCTGCGTATGTCCCCAGCACGCGATTCACAGTCACCCGCACGAACACGTGCATTCCGAAGAATGTCCGGCCGGCAGGGAGCAAGAGCAGTGAAATCCGGGATAAGACAGGAAGCTCAAAGACTGCTTGACAGCACCGGATTGCGGCGGACCGGGCCGAGGCTGGCCGTTTTGGGTGTGCTGTTTGAGGCAGGCAGACCCATTACACACGAACAGATAACGGCAAAACTTGCGGAAGCAGCACCGAACAAGGTAACGATTTATCGTGTTCTTGAAAGCCTTGTCGAGGCGGATATTGTTCACAAGGCGTTCCTGAGAGACAGGGCACAGCATTTTGAATTGGCCAACCGGTGCACGGCCAGCCAGTGCCATCCTCATTTTACGTGCACAAGCTGCGAGACGACGTATTGTTTTGCGGATGTTGCTTTGCCGATGACAAAATCGCCGATGGGATTTACCGTCCTGCATCAGCGGGTCCAACTCGAAGGCCTTTGCCCCAATTGTAGTGAAAAAACAGGTTAGAAGGCGTTTTTACTAAAGAAAAATATGGTTATAGGACGAATTGAGAAGCAGAGTTGAAGATAATCTGTCAGGTTGGGCTGTAGTTTAAGAAATGAAGTTTCCGTGCCGTAATATCATGTTTGTTGTCGGGGTGATAGCATTTTGTGGGTTCTCCACAAATGCCATGTTTGCTTTGCATACCAGCTACCTTTGCAGGCATAACTCAGATAGGGGCCATGACAGTCCCGCCCCCCAAAGGCATGACAGTTCAAAATGCCCGATTTGCATGGCTATACAGGGTCATTCAGGTAAATTTATTGCCAGTCCGGTGCTTGAGCATACCGGCACAGTCGTGTTTAACCCGGACATCAGTTTCGAGCAGAATATATCACCACCAGGTACCCAAAGAGAACCTTTCACACCACGCGGACCTCCTCTATTCGCATACCGATAGTACAAAAACCTTAATCTTGGGCGTTGGCTACTTTTGCCCGGCTATAAGGAAGGTAGGCATTCCAAACGATATTTGTTTTTGTCTTATGGTGTAGCTGTAAGATAAGGTCTTTTGCTAAACAATACAATTGCTTTCTGTCTGAAAAACTTTAGAGGAGTCATAGCAATGCTGAAGTTTATTTGTGTTTCAATAGCATCACTTTCAACAATGTTTGTAAGTGTCGCTCTGGCGCAAGAAAAAAAAGCGGACGCCGGCGCCATCGAGCAATTGAACGAACGTATCATAGACCTCCAGCGACAGATTCTCGATATTCAAAAAAAGCACGATGCCGAAATAGCAGCCCTCAAGGAACAAATAAACGAGCTTGCTGCCGGAGCCGGTAAGCAGAAGGAAGAAGCCGACATCACATCTTTGCGGGAATTGGCGAAGGCTGCGGCAACTGAGGCGGCCGGGCCCCAAGAACCGGCCGAAGAGACAACTTACCGGTCCGGCGGCCTGGGCCTGCAGGCCCTGAACCCGGAAATCAGTTTTGCCGGAGATTTTTTGTTTTCCAGCAGACAGGATAGTACTTCTGACCAGAGCAGCGATTTCAATTTTCGTGTTCTCGATATCCATGTCGAGTCATGGCTGGACCCGTACACAAGATTCAAAGCGGCAATACCTGTAACCGAGGATGAAGCCAAGCTCGGTGAAGGGTATATAACTTTATACGACATTACCGATAATGTGAATTTGACGTTGGGAAAGTTTCGGCAGCAGTTCGGGGTGGTCAACCGTTGGCACAAACATGCGTTAGACCAGGTTGATTTTCCTCTGGCGCTTCGTCAGATTTTTGGGAACGGAGGGCTAAATCAAAGTGGGTTATCTGTTGACTGGATGATGGAACCGGCGGGTGATGTGTCGCAACAATTGACCTTTCAAGTTACAGATGGGTCGAACGACCGGGTGTTTGGCGAAAACACTCATAACAGGCCAAGCCTATTAGCCCATTACAAGAATTACAGGGATTTGTCGAAAGACACGTATCTGGAATATGGACTCAGCGGTCTTGTGGGCTGGAACGATGAGTGGGCCATAGACGGGGATACTACACAAGACAGCCGAAAGATGACAACCGTATTGGGAGCGGATTTGTCGGTTTTGTGGGAGCCGACCGAGCGGATGCGTTATCGCAATATGGAATGGCGCAGTGAAGCTTATCTTTTGGACAAAAGACTTCTGGCACCCGATGGCTCGGGCGCAGATAACATCAACGCCTGGGGCCTTTATAGCTATTTGCAAAGCAAGATTTCGCGCACGGTTGATATCGGTATCAGGGCTGACTATTTCAGGCCCGACAGCAAGGATTATGCAAATATCTCTGATTCGCTCTCGTTATCGCCATTAGCGGTAACCGGAGATAATCCGTACATGTGGCAGATGGGCCCGTATATCACCTGGTGGCAAAGCCCGTTTGTCAAGTTCAGAGTGGAATATAACCACGCCGAGGGCAGCGGGATAGATGTTCCGAGAGACGTTATCTGGCTGCAGGCGATATTTGCTGCGGGGCCGCACAAACATGAACGCTACTAAATACAAAGGAGCAGAGCAAATGAGAAAGACATTGTTTATAATCATAATCACAACACTTGGGGCACTTGCGGTATTTGACGCCGGGGCCGAGGCGGCAAACAAGACGACTCTGCAGGTTGTAACGACACTGCCCGACTATGCGGTTCTGGCAAGGGCAATCGGAGGTAACAGAATATCCGTTAAGGCGATAGTGAGGGGTGACCAGGATGCCCACTTTATTCGACCTAAACCGTCATTTTCGTTAGCTGTGCGAAAGGCCGATGTCTTGATAGCAACCGGTTTGGACCTGGAGTTGTGGCTTCAGACGGTGATTGATAACTCCGGCAATCGAAAGATTCGAAGCGGTCAGGTCGGCTACGTGTCTGTGAGTTATGGTATGGGACTTCTCGAAAAGCCGAAGGTGATGTCAAGGGTCGAAGGGGGCCTGCATATTTACGGCAATCCTCATGTTACGTGCAGTCCTATCAACATGAAAGTTGCCGCCCGGAACATCGCAAACGGGCTTATAAAAAACGACCCTGCCGGCAAAGCCGATTATATGAAAAATCTGGGGCTGCTTCACAAAAAAATTGACGAGCATCTGTTCGGCAAAAAGCTTGTCGGAATGCTCGGCGGAGAAAACTTATGCAGCCTCGCTGAGCAGGGCAAGCTCATCGGCTTTCTCGAAGAGCATAAATTCGAAGGTAAGCCCTTGGTCGAGAATCTGGGCGGCTGGCTGAAAAAGATGCTGCCGTTAAGGGGTACGGCAATAGTCTCCTACCACAAGAACTGGGTTTACTTTGCAAGGCTGTTCGGATTGGAAGAAGCCGGGTATGTTGAGCCGAAGCCGGGGATACCACCCTCACCCAAACATGTCACGGACCTTGTAAATATGATGCGTGAAAAAGATATCAGGATTATTCTTGCAGCCAATTATTTCGACGAGCAGAAAATCAGGACGGTAGCGGCCAGGGTAAATGCCGAGCCGGTTATCGTTCCCCTGTACGTAGGTGGGGTGGCCGGTGTCGATGATTATTTTCAATTAGTGGATTACTGGATTGACGGGTTATTAAAGGCAGCCAAGAAGAAAGGCATCTTAACAGAGGTTGAACCTTAACTGTCAGGAGATAAGGATAATGTCGGAAACAGCAAGATTCTTTTTGCTTCAGACTACTCTAATCGCGGTTGTTCTGGTGATGCACACCTATATCGGGCTTCACATAATCAGGCGTACTTTGATATTTTCCGACCTGGTTCTGGATCAATTAGCGGCGTTCGGGGCGCTAATCGTCGTGGGATTGGGTGTGCGTTACGGCTCGGCTGGTTCTTATGCTGCAGCAATGGTGGTTGTTCTGGTCGGGGCGGGATTGTTGGCCCTGATAAAACCCAGGAGTCGGGCCATACCACGCGAAGCGGTCATCGGTATCTTGTATGTGCTGGCTCTGGCTGGGACGCTTCTGCTTGGCGACAAGCTTCAGGGCGGGGCATCTTATGTTACAAAGGCACTGTCAGGAGCTATGCTGTGGGTCAGTTGGCCTCTGGTTGGAGTAACGGTCCTTGTTTATGTCAGCCTATCGATTTTTCACTACAGGTTCCGACACAAATTCATCGCGCTGGCGAAGGA
>QNBT01000132.1 GCA_003644205.1 Planctomycetota bacterium
GAGGTCTTCACCTCGTTTGTACGTTGCAATCACAATCACATGGTCCCCTGCCGGCTTGGCCGACTCTTCTTCAGCAACAGAGCCGAATGCAGCCGACACTTCAGGCGTTACTGCGGCTTCAGGCAATGTGTCTGTGCGAGATAACACGGTACTATCTACGTATTCTTCCGCTACCACGACATCTGAGGTGGGCGGTTTTTTGTCTATTGGACCGTAAAGCTGACCCAGCCTAAACGTTCCCAATAACGCCATAACAAGTGCCAACATCAGCACCACCACGACCGGATAGGATATTGACAGGCCGTGTTTACGTGGAGGTAGTCCAAACATTTTGCTCACCGTACGTGCTCTGACCGTTACATTTTTCTGCTGGGGCGAACTTTCGTCGCTTTTTTCTTGAGAAGAAGCACCCTGCAGAGCCTCTGCACGATAAGACCGTCCTAACTTCTTATGAGTAGGGAGCTTACCGTACTTCTGTTGGATTACCTCATACAGAACTGTTCGTTTCATGTTTTTTGTCATTGGCCTATACGCGAGAATGATTCGAAAAGACAAACCGCCCTTTACAAACCTTTTATGACCTACGCTCTCATAAGTTGCACAGTTAAGACTAATTATTATAATATTGTACATGAAAATGCAAATGCAATTTGATATAAAGTAAAAATTTACTGTGGCAAATTTGACTTGACAAAAGGTTGCAGCTTCACTATTTAACAGTATTTAAAGGCTTTGGAGAATACCTAATGTTGCCTAAGAAGAAAACAAGCAAGTCGAGAACTCGCACTCGTCGCAGTCACCATAGGCTGCCGGCGACGAACTATGCACTATGCCGGCGGTGTGGCAAGGCCAGACTCCCTCACGCCGCTTGCGATAATTGCGGATTTGTAAATCCAAAGATTACATTAAAGCTGGGTAAGGAGGCAGCCGGCTGACAATGCGTATCGCAGTTGACGCTATGGGTGGCGACCACGCACCCGACGAAATTATTAGGGGCGCGCTGGAAGCAAATGAACTGCTTGGCGCCGGTGATGAGCTTATCCTGATTGGCGATCGCGATTGTATCGAACGGCAATTGGCCTCGAGCGGTGTCGCCAACAACTCTATCCGGATGGTTCACGCACCGGAGATTATCGGTATGGATGAGGCGCCTGTAGAGGCCCTGCGTAAAAAAAGGAAAAGCTCTATTGCCGTTATGGCGAGAATGGCTTCGCATAACCAGACCGATGCCGTTATCTCCGCCGGTAATACCGGTGCCTGCGTGGCCGGGTGCCAGATTCGAATGCGAAATCTGCCTGGCGTCATTCGTCCCGGAATTGCGGTGGTCCTGCCGACCTTGGGCGGACCCGTGACCATGGCCGATGTGGGTGCGAATGTCGCATGCAAACCCATCAACCTCTATCAATATGCGGTGATGGCCACCGTTTACTCAAGGCAAATGTTCGGCATAGAAAAGCCGCGTGTCGGTTTGATGAGCATCGGCGAAGAAGATGCAAAAGGTAATGAGCTCGTAAAAAAAACCAGAGAGTTCTTGAAGTCCGACACTCGCCTGAATTTCATTGGAAACCTTGAGGGCCATGACATTTTCGATGGTCTGTGTGATGTTGCACTCTGTGAAGGCTTTGTCGGCAATGTAATACTCAAATTGACTGAAGGGCTGGTCGCCATGCTTTTTAAGGCCATAGGCTACGAACTCAAGGAGGAAAGCCCACGCCTCGCAAATGAATTCAAACCTTTGATCGCACAGATTTATAAAAAATATGATTACCACGAATATGGCGGAGCACTCTTGCTTGGTGTCAACGGGACTGCCGTTATTTGCCACGGCTCCAGCAAGAGCAGGACTATAAAAAACGCGATTCTGGCTTCTAAAAAGTTCTACACAAACAGGATCAACGACCAGATTATCCGCTACCTTTCAAACACATCAGTGAGGCCAAACAGTGAATAAATCAGCCGGTACTAACGGCCCATACAACCCTGTCATTACCGGTACAGGATCAGCCGTGCCTTCTAAAATACTTACAAACGAAGATTTTATTAAAATAGTCGAAACCACGGACGAATGGATCACAACTCGCACCGGCATAAAGGTCCGACATGTTGCCGGCGAAGGGGAGACTACTGCGACATTATCCGCCGAGGCGGCAAGGAAGGCTTTGGCTGATGCCGACCTTGATGCCGAGGAAGTGGAACTGATTATCGTGGCCACCATTACACCGGAGATGGTATTTCCTTCCACAGCATGTTTCGTGCAGGATATGATAGGGGCGAAAAATGCATGGGCGTTTGATTTGGCCGCCGCATGCAGTGGATTTGTATATGGCCTGTCAATCGTGCAGCAATTCATAAGTGCCGGACGCTACCGGAACGCGCTTGTGATCGGCGCTGAAACGCTGACGCGGATTACAGACTACGACGACCGAGCCAGTTGTGTGCTCTTCGGGGATGGGGCTGGTGCTGTAATCGTGGAAGTGTCCGAGGACGGCCCACAGGGCATAATGTATAGCACTTCGGCATCGGATGGCAGCGCCTGGTCGAGCCTTAAGTGCGAAGCTTACGGTTCCCGCTACCCGGCGAGCAAGCCACTTGACGACCCGAAAAAAGCACTTATGTACATTAACGGACGAGAAGTTTATCAGCTCGCTATTCGTCGCATAGTCGAAATTGTCAAGGATTGTCTGGACCACTGCAACCTGGAAACTGAAGATGTAAAAATGTATATTCCACACCAGATGAACGCCAGAATCATTGAATCGGCCGCCAAAAGGCTCAACTTGCCCAATGACAAGGTTTTCATAAATATAGACAGATACGGCAACACTTCGGCGGCATCGATACCCATAGCATTGGATGAGTGTTGCAGGCAGGGTAAAATCAGCACCGGCGACATCGTTTTGCTTGTTGCATTCGGTGGCGGTTTGACCTGGGGAGCAAACGTGATCGAGTTTTGACTTTTACGACAGCACGTGTGCAGGAGAAAAGAAGATAAGTGCAATGAAAACGGCATTTCTATTTCCGGGACAAGGCGCTCAGTTCGTCGGCATGGGCTGTGATGTGGCCGGTACGTTTATCGCCGCGGCGAATTTATACGAAAAAGCCAACGAAATACTCGGCTATGATTTACGAAAGATTTGTTTCCAAGGCCCTGCCGAGCGGCTCAATTCCACCGCCGTTTCCCAGCCCGCCATCTTCGTAACCTCTGTCGCAATTCTTCGGTGTCTGGGCTGGGGTCCCGGCTCGACTGATATGAAACCCGATGCAACAGCGGGGCTTAGTCTGGGCGAGTACACCGCCTTGTACGCAGCCGGCGCGCTCAGCTTCGAAGATGCCCTTGTTCTCGTACAAAAGCGAGGCAATGCGATGCAGGCTGCCGCCGAAGCTACCACAGGTGGTATGGTCAGCGTTCTCGGTCTTGATGAAGAAAAGGTAAAGGAGTTGTGCTCCGAAGCAGCCGGTGAGGATGTCCTTATCCCTGTGAACTTCAACTGTCCCGGCCAAATCGTCCTGAGTGGTTCGGTGGACGCTTGCGACCGTGCAGAGGAACTGGCACCCAAATATGGAGCCATAAAAGCGGTCCCGCTAAAGGTTGCCGGTGCCTTTCATACTGACATGATGGCCCCTGCCGCCCGTGTTTTGGCACGGGCCCTGAAGGATTGCGAAATCACCGAGCCTTCGGATATAAAAGTAATTGCAAACACTGATGCCGCATATTATGATACCGCCGACCAGATTCGCGAAAGACTCGTCAAGCAGTTGGTCAGGCCAATTCTCTGGCAAAAATGTATGGAAAAACTACTTGACGAAGGTATAGAAACTTTTTATGAAATCGGCCCAGGCAGAGTGCTTACCGGCCTGATGAAACGAATTAGCAGAAAGACAAAGACCATAAATATCAGTGATTTGAAATCAATACGCCGGATTCAATCCGAGACCTGTGTCAAATAGAATTGGAGACATTCAGATATGTCCGAAAAGAGATTCGCTGTTGTAACGGGCGCAGCCAGAGGAATTGGCAGGGCCATTATTCTCGAATTGCTCAAGCAAGACAGGGTCGTTGCCGGTCTGGACATAAATGCCGAACAACTGACTGAGCTTGAAAGAGTCGTCCGGGACGCCGGATTTAGCGTTTTAACAAAATGTGTTGATATAACAGACACTCAGCAATTGACCGGTATTCTCGAATCTTTTATAAAAGAACATGGTGGTATCGATATTCTTGTCAACAACGCCGGTATTACACGTGACCGGCTTATGATGCAGATGGACGATGAGGATTTCGACAAGGTAATGGCTGTCAATCTTCGTGCGGCATTTGTTGCCGCCCGGGTTGTCTTGCGTTCCATGGTCAGGAACAAATTCGGTCGCATCGTAAGCATTAGTTCGGTCGCAGGTGTAATGGGCCAGGCAGGCTCTGCCAACTATGCCGCGAGCAAGGCCGGCTTAATCGGTATGACAAAATCTATTGTTCGGGAGGTCGCCAAGAAAAACGTTACGGCCAACTGTATAGCCCCGGGATTTATTATGACCGAGATGACAAATAATTTGGCTGATGCGGTGAAAGATGCAGCAAGACAGATGATTCCTGCCAAGAGGTTCGGTACCGGCGAAGATGTGGCAAAGGCCGTTGCATTTCTGGCAAGTGACGATGCCGGCTATATTAACGGCCAGGTTCTCTGTGTGGACGGTGGCATGGCAATGTAAGAAAAATGGGAAAATTGTTTGAAACCGACAGCCGGGGCAGGTAATATACCTGCCGAAATAACGGTTTGTTTGAGTAATTCAGGAACTAAATTATTATTGTGATTTTAGGGAGGCTGCAAAGTGAGCGCTGATATTGATGTTGGTATAATTGAATCGAAAGTTATTGAAATAGTCAGTGAGCAAATGGGCGTGGATAAGTCCGAGATCACTCGCGAAACGTCTTTTATCAACGACCTGAACGCCGATTCGCTGGACACCGTTGAGTTGGTCATGGAGTTCGAGGATGAGTTTGACATGAGCATCCCCGATGAAGAGGCCGAGAAGATACAGACGGTAGGCGCAGCAATTGACTACATTGTGAACATTGCAAAAAATAAGAACGAGTAGTAGATAAGCTTTATGAATAGACGCCGGGTTGTCATTACGGGTCTGGGTTGTGTCACTGCCCTTGCTGAATCGGCAGACGAGCTTTTCGGCGCGCTCTGTCAGGCAAAAAGCGGTATATCCCTCATTGAATCCTTCGACACGAAGGACTTTCCCGTTATCTTTGGTGGCGAAATAAAAAACTTCGCCATAAAAAAATACATCAGCACGCGAGAGGCCAAGAGAATGGACCGCTTCACACAACTGGCGATGGCCTCGGCAATGCAGGCTGTTGACGACAGCGGGCTTGACTTCGAAGCTGAAGACAAAAGTCGAGTCGGTGTGCTCGTCGGAACGGGCATTGGGGGCCTGAAGGAAATCGAAGAGCAGCACATAAGGATTCTTGAAAAAGGCCCGAGGAAGGTTTCCGCATTTACGGTACCCAGGCTCATGGGCAATGCCGCCAGCGGCTGTATCTCCATCCGGTATGGCCTGAAGGGGCCGAACATGTGCATTGTTACAGCCTGCGCGTCTGCCAGTCATTCAATCGGCGAGGCCTTTTACAGCATTATTTCCGACAGAAGCGATATTATGCTGACCGGTGGTTCGGAAGCGGCTCTGACACCCCTTGGATTGGCCTCATTTTGTGCCCTGAAGTCATTAAGCGCCCGCAATGACGCTCCCCAAATTGCCTCCCGACCATTTGATAAGGACCGGGACGGCTTCGTTCTTTCAGAAGGCAGCGGTGTCATCATCCTCGAGGAATACGAACACGCCAGAAAACGCGGCGCCAGGATATACTGTGAGCTGCTCGGGTACGGTGCAAGCGGTGACGGCTACCATATCACCGCACCTGACCCGGACGGCAAAGGTGCAGCCGAGGCGATGCGGCTTGCCCTTAAAAACGCGCGGGTAGAGCCGGAAAAGATTGGTTACATCAATGCTCACGGAACAAGCACCGAGTTGAACGACATTGCCGAGAGCCTTGCCATAAAAAGTGTGTTCGGCGACCACGCCTATAAATTAGCTGTTAGCTCCACGAAGGGCTGTCTCGGCCATCTGCTTGGTGCAAGCGGCGCCGTAGAGGTCATCGTGATGGCAAAGGTGATTGAGAAATCTGTCATCCCCCCTACCGCCAACCTGGATAACGTTGACAA
>QNBT01000133.1 GCA_003644205.1 Planctomycetota bacterium
GCCTTCTTTGCGTCTTCCCAATTAACACTGACTGTCTCATTATCTCTAAATATCGCAGCCGGGTTGGTGACGATGATTTGTTTAACCGGCGCACCTTTTCGAATCGCGAGCTTATACACTTCACTACCAGCCAGCAGGAAAGAACCGACACCGTATATTTCCGTCTGATCGGCAGTGACATGCCGCGGATCGGCTCCAATCGGCTGAACAAAACCCAGCTTGCCGTCCGGATGCACACAGTCAACCAACCCTGTCCATGCCTTCATCACCGCGGGAAGATATTTTGCTTCATCCAGTAAGCCGTGGTTGATACCCCACGCCAAACCATAACAATAAAAACCGCTGCCGCTGGCTTCCTTGGACGGGAAGTTTACCGGATCAAGCAAACTGGAATGCCATAAGCCCTCTGCCGGTTGGATCGCAAGAATCTTTGCAGCCATCTCTTTATATATCTTCTCATATCTTGGACGATCCGGATGGTCCTCAGGAAGTTCTTCCAGCACCCGGACATAACCGCCGAGCACCCAGCCGTTACCACGCGACCAGAAAACCTTCTCGCCGTTGGCTTCACGTTTGCTAAAATACCGGTCATCCCGAAAATACAGATGTTCTTTAGTGTCATATAGATAGTCCGTGGTAACCCACCACTCCTTGTTCATATAATCCAGATACTTTGTTTGGCCAGTAATGCGTCCCAGTTTCGCCCATACCGGCGGCGCCATAAACAAAGCGTCGCACCAGTTATAACGCTTCTTGTGCTCGCGCTTATCATGGGTAAGGGGGGTATCGGGCTGATTGGCCAGGATCCAATCAAACCGCTGCTGGATACCGGCGATCATTTTGGGATCCCGATATTTCTTATACAGCTCGATATACATCTGCGCAACCGCATGATCATCCGCATGATATTTTCGTTTGTGCGGCTGCCAGTTGTTCTTTTCACCAAAGCCGAGCAATGCATCGTAATATATATCGCTGTCAGCCATCTGTGCCCATGCAGTCATTCCCGCAAATAACGCTGCATGTGTCCAGTCCGCTGTATGATGCTTGCTGGGATTAGCCAATTGCCAGTCGGCAACCTTGGCCATAATGGACTTGATCTGGCCCGGCTGCATCTCTGCCGGCAGGGAATGTGTGTTCTGTGTAGCGACACATCCGCACACAAAAACAGCTTGCATCATAAAAATAATTAACAGGTTTTTTTTCATCTGAACATCCCTTTCAATTCGGTTATGCAATATATCCTAATTTTACAGAAAGTTCCTTAGCAGCCTTCTTGACGTGTGTGCAAATATCTGTTTTCTTTTGACCATCTGCTTGTGTCGCAGGCCTCGTCACACCGATCGTGGTGCCGACCTGTCGAACCGAAGGTTGAAGGTTCGAGTCCCTTCGGGTATCAAACCGACCTGCTTCATTGTAACCAAAACGTCTGAACTTTTATGTCTTGCCATAACTACCTCTTTCTAATCCTGATAAATAGTGCCTTTCCGGTAATCTGACCATGCCGGCTCGAAAACCTTTCTGTCTGTCGGTGCTATTCTAACCGGGACGGATTCACATTTGAACAGATTTTCACCGGCTGGGTCAAACATAATCCGGATGATTGATTTTCTAAGCTCTTCATTCTCAGGCTTAAACTTTAATGTCTGTCCTGTATCAGGATCTTTAATATCCGGGTGAATCTCAACACCATCATCACTCAAGACCAGATGTGACCCCCGCGAGCCGGAACCTGCCTGAAGCAGTTCAATGATCGCTTTTAACGAAGCGATACTTGCCAGAGAAAGGTGCCTTGCCTGGACGGCCTGAATGAGGGCATTTTTATCATTAACCGTAAATCCGTTTTTATTGATATCATTGAATAGAGCAATGGCTTCTTTGATACCTTTTTGGGCATTTTCAATATTCCTGATATGCCCGCCAAAAGCCGTCATTCTTTCCTGGATTTGGGCAATCGCGATTGCGGGTGTTAGCTTTGTCTGGGTATTATTTAACGCATTTATGCTGTTAATGATGGTTTCAATTTCATTATCAATATTAATGTCGCTGACGACATCACTTCCATATACATTGACGATAAACTCTGCTGCTCGTTGAGCTCCCACCTGGCCGGCATTCAACGCCGAACCGCCCGGGCGCTTAACACCGTGAGAACCCGCCATTTCACCGATTACAAAGGTATGCTTGATATTCGACTCCCACCACTTATTAATCGCAAAACCGCCGTTATTATGCTGGGCACAGACTGCAATCTCCAGCGGTTCTGAATAGAGATCAATATCATGCTCTTTGTAAATATCAATAGCGGGTCGATTCATATGCTCTAAACGTTCAATCGGCAGCTTCTGCATCGCCCCGGCGGCCTTTAGGTAATCGAGTGCTTCCGGCTCCAAATCATTGATACAAAACTCATCCATCTTTTCATTGCCGATGGGATTATGCAAAAAGTCCATAAACACACGCCGACCTTTTTGAGTCTCATTAAATACGATGACATCAATTAATGAGGATTGCAGATTTTCAATACGTTGCGGGGCAAACGGCCATTGATATCCCTTGAGAAAGATGTTGGTCGTCATCTTGCTCATCGTGGGGAAAAAGTCTGTTAAAAATTCACGTTCATCATTGCCATCGGCATCGGTACTGAAAATCCTCGGAACTACCTGCATATAAGTTCCCGAGACATTCCAGCGGAATTTCGTACTGGCCAGTCCAAATTGGGATTCGGTGATATTTTCGGCAGCAAGCCCGGCCTTAAACGCAATTCCATGAATACCCGTCTGACCAAGCGGATATACGCTCGTCTTGTAAAGGGCTCCCGGCCCGCCGGCTGCAAGAACAAAGTTTTCTGCCAGAAACACATGGAGCGCCAGATCCTTATCAGACAACTGGTTTTTGCAGATCGTCACTAAACCGATAATTCGCTTGTCCTGGCCCCGGCCCTTCGTGATAAACTCAACAGCTTCCTGATGATCATGAATCGACACGCCGTATCTTCGAATGATTTTTTCAAGGCATTGGCTCATGAACTTACTTGTTTTAGGCCCTGCTGATGTGGCTCTTTCATACGGATCATGGTCGGTCTTATAACCGATATAAGTTCCCATATTATCATTCGGGAAAGGTACGCCCGCTTCCACGAGGTTATAGAAGCTGCGAAGTGAACCAATCCCCTCTGCCAGTGCAAGATCACCATGACAGCAACCGGCGGCTGTTAAACTTTTTGCAAAACTTTCCGCACTGTCTGCGATGTCCGGGCTGGTTCCCATTTTATAATAGGTCTGCTTATCCGAACCACTCATACGGGAGGCCCCAAGCGGCAGACCTGCGGTAACAACGGCAATTCGTTTTTGTGGGTCACTCACACCCTTTTGCTCCATATACTCATAGAGCTTTTTGGCGCAATTCATGCCTGCTGCACCAGAACCTACCACAACAGTGTTAAAGCAATAAGTAGTAACCTTCTGACCTGCTATTTCAATAATGTCTTCCACGATAGCACCTTAAAGCCTGTGCAAATGAAATCCACCATCAACATCGATTACCTGACCCGTTGAAAAATCCAATCTTCCGTCAGCAATAGCGGCAACAGCCTGCCCGACATCAGCAGGTTTTCCCCATCTCTTTATCGGCGTAAGCCCATCTGCGATAAGCTTGTCATATTTTGCTTTCACCGCACCGGTCATATCCGTTTCTATAATGCCGGGCCTTATCTCGTAAACACCGATGCCATACTCAGCCAGCCGATCCGCATAAAGTTTTGTCATCATCGACATGCCCGCTTTACTTACACAATACTCACCTCTGCCGGGTGACGATGTGTATGCCGATATCGAACTGATATTGACAATTCTAAAATTATCTTCAGCGGCTTCTTTCTTCTGTTCGATCATCCAGTTGGCAATAAGTTGTGTAAGAAAGTATGGACCCTTAAGATTGACATTCATCACACGCTCAAAACTCTCCTCGGTAGCTTCGAGAATATCCGAACGTTTACTCGGAGCAACTCCTGCATTGTTAACCAGCAGGTTACAACTCCCGAATTTTTCTTTCGTAAATTCGATTAACTTTACACGGTCTTCGGGTATACTTATATCAGCTTGCACGATATGACACCTGACTCCGAGGGCATCTATCCGGTTCTTAGTTTCAAGTGCACTTGTATTATTAGAATAATAGTTGATAATCAGGTCATACCCTACCTGTGCAAGTGAAACGGCAATGCCTTTACCGATACCCCTGCTTGCTCCTGTCACTATCGTAACTTTATTTTTCGACATATTAACATCTATCCCAAACAAACCTGCTTAACTTTCAGTACATTTTCAACAGGCACATTATACGAAAGAACGCCTGCGCCAATGACAACTGTATTATATTTATATATTTATGAATCGTTACATCTTGATCGGGTGTAGTTTCGATTGCTTCAAAGGACTATCCTTCCGGCTGGCCCATTATAAACAGGTACTGGTCAACACTGTTTCCCCATTTTCCGAACGACATGACAACATCGGCTTTTCCATCACCGGTTATATCAGACTGGTGAAGCCTGCCGATTCGACCGCCCGGTCCGGCATGGGCTATCCCCGGCGTGTGTACCGGACTGGGTAGAAATGATATTGCATACTTGCGATTGCCATATCCGTCCCAGACGGAGAAGATGCCTTCTCGATTGGTGCCGAGACCGAAAGCCATTGCCTCCAGCACTCCATCGCCGTCCCAGTCGCCCGAAGCGCACAAACAGCCGGCCACCTTCTTCTCCCATAGAAGCTTGCCTTTGTAATCAAACATGCAGATGCCGGACCCCTTCGAGTTCATAAAGACCTGCATACCCGGCAAGTCGGTGCGGAACTTGCCAACGACTGCGCCCTGAGCATGCGGAAAGCCTATTGCGCGGTAATCGATCTTGTTCTCAATGTTGCCGGTCAGGGCGTCTGCGATATAGACAGGACCTTTCTGGTGACTGCACCCTTCATGGTCATACATGACTTCAATTCGGCCATCGTCGTCGACATCGGCGCAACCTATGAAATCTGAATGCCACTGTTGTGTATTGTCCTGCCACAGGATAGTTCCGTCGCCGCGAAATGCGGTCATTTTATGGTTTGTGTTTACAAATATTTCATCCAGACCGTCACCGTCGATATCATACCAGTACATTTCATGGCCATAGTCATATTTATCGGTAAGCTTATACTTCCAGAGTGCTTTGCCGTTTGCATCCATGCAATACACCACCGTACCGAAGCGTACGGCAATATCGTACTTTTTCCTGTCGGAAAAATGCCCGACAGCCATGGGGCTTTCCAGGTTCTTGTAGTATTCACCCTCGAAATCTTTTTGCCACTTGAGTTTGCCGGTTTCACTATCGAAGCAAAGGATGGCGCCTCCTCCTTTGCTCGTGTACTCCGATACCGATACTACTTCGAGCGTGCCGTCACCATCGAGATCGAGAACAGGCAGACGCGATTCGTCACCGGACCTGCGGAGATGCTTATCGCTGACCCAGAGACATTTGCCATTATCGTCATACCGGGCGATGCGTGATTGGTCCCAATTGATACAGGCAAACGCATGTAATGTACCGCGGCCATCAACGTCAACCACCTCGCTGAGAATAAGGTTACTGAACTCGGCATCCTCGCTCGCCGCCGGATAATGTGCCTTCCATGCTTTCTTGACCCCGGGTACTGCGGTCCAGTCCTTGATCTTCAGCATATTTACCCTGACGATCGGCCCGTGCTTATCGCAGCCCACTTCAAATTCTGCATTCGGAACCAGGTCCAGGTTTGCACGCGGATCGAAACCCCGGCTCGACTCCTTAAACGGCCGCCAATCACCAAGCGCTGGATTGTCCACACGCTTGCCGTCAATGAGTACATTTGAAACATCCTCCAGCACAATTGCAGTCCGCTCATCTGGCTCTCTTGTTGTTAGTTCCACGTTTTCAAGTTTAAGGCCTTCAACATGCCAGCAGTATAACCCGAAGGCCGGAAGACGCTTGGTAAACATTGTGCATTCCGGATAATTCCCCGGTTTCTCGTCAAAGCGCCTGGTACGATCCCCTTCCTTGCCTCCGCCTGGAAACGATATGTTGATGTTCTTCAATGCAAGATTCTCTATTGGATGGTCTTTGAGTCCTGCTATCGCGCAACCCATGTCGCTGTCGGTTGAAGCCTTGATGTCGGAGATCGTAACGTTGTGCAGC
>QNBT01000134.1 GCA_003644205.1 Planctomycetota bacterium
CTCCCGAATTGCCATATACAGAACACCGTGTTCATCCGCAAAAAAATCTAAGCAGGCCCGGCTGGCTCCAGATCGAACAGTATTGCCGCGGCATGATCACAGGATGGGGAGCACACATGTACGATATTGCACAATGGGCTCTGGGTACCGACCTTGATTCAGGGCCGGTAGAAATAGAGGCAAAAGCAGAGTTTCCTGACCGGGGCCTGTTTGATGTTCATGTCGGTTATCAGGCGTGGGCAACTTATGCCAATGGAGTAAAAATGGTTTCTCATAACGGTAGAGCCGGCGTCAACTTTATCGGCAGTGACGGTTGGATATGGGTGGAGCGCGGCAGCTTCAGGGCCTATGATAGAAATATCTTCCGTGAGGAAATCGGCGCCGACGGTATCAGGCTTTATGAAAGCAATGACCATATGGGCAACTTTCTTGAATGCATGCGGTCGCGTAAAGAACCAATCGCACCGGTCGAGGCGGGACACCGAACCAACAGCGTTTGCGTCATCCACCATATTGCCATGAAGCTTAAGCGAAAGCTGAAGTGGAACCCGGACACAGAGCAGTTTATAAATGATGATGATGAAGCTAATAAAATGCTGGATTATCCACATCGCAAACCATGGGAAGTGTAATGCAGACAATGAAAACGACAAGTCATAGAACAGAATTATTTAAGAGATGAGGATTAAATGGATAAAAAGACAGTTCGGACAGGGATAGCAGGTGCTGGATTTTCTGCATCTTTTCATTATGAGGCATTGAAAAAAGTCCATGGTACTAATGTTGACATCAAGGGTGTTTATACACGAACCGGCGCCGGGGAATATGCGTCTCAAAGAGGCATAAAGGCATACGAAAGCCTTGATGCGATGCTGAATGATGTTGATGTGGTGCACGTATGTGTTACTGCCGATTCGCATGAGTCGGTGGCGATCGAAGCGCTTAAAAGAGATAAATTCGCAATAGTTGAAAAACCTCTTACCGGATATTTCGGCGATGGTTCGGATGAGTTCAACGGTGATACTTTCGCCAAACGTGATGCCCTGGATTATGCTTTGGCAAGCGTAGCCAGAATGCTTGCAGCGGAAAAGAAAAGTAAGGGCCGGATACTCTATGCCGAGAACTGGGTTTATGCACCTTCGATACAAAAGGAAAAGGAGATCATCGAAAAAACAGGTGCCCAGGTGCTCTGGATTCATGGCGAAGAGGCACACAGCGGTTCACATGCAAAAACATACGCCTATTGGAAATTCTCCGGCGGCGGAGCAATGCTCGGCAAAGGCTGCCATCCTCTTACCGCGGCACTGTATCTAAAAGGTGTCGAAGGCAAGGCCCGCAACGGAAAACCCATCCGTCCAAAAGCAGTTTCAGCACGCACACATGCCCTGACACGTCTGCCCGGTTTCCGTGACGAAGGTCATATTCGCTGTGATTACCATGACATCGACGACTTTTCCGTAATGCACGTTGTCTTTGAAGACGGCACTATCGCAGATATCTTCGCATCGGATATTGTATTAGGCGGCATTCACAACATGCTTGAGGTCAATACTAATAACCACCGAACGATATGTAATATAAATCCGAATACGGCTATGCAGACATATAATCCGGTTGAAGCGAATTTTAAGGATATATATGTTGTTGAAAAAACCGGTACCAAGCAGGGATGGTCCACCCCATCGCCCGATGAGGACTGGTTTACCGGCTATCCGCAGGAGATTGAAGCGTTCTATCGCACTATTGCATATAATGAGCCTGTCGAGAGCGATTCGAGGCTTGCGGCTGATTGCATATCGACTATATATAGCGCGTATGTATCCGCTGAGCAGAAAGGTGCTGAGGTAGAGGTATGCGGCCGTTCACACTTTTGATAAAACCGACCGGGCCGGATTGTAATATCGGCTGTAAGTATTGCTTTTACTCGACCAAGACCGAGCTGTTCGGCGAGGGTAAGCACCGCATGAGCGATGAGGTGCTTGATAAGCTCGTCGGCAGCTATCTTCGGCTGCGATTTGAGATAAGCAGTTTCGCTTGGCAGGGTGGCGAGCCGACGCTGATGGGGCTGGATTTCTATAAGAAGGTTATCGATTTGCAGCAGGCTTGCGGCGACGACGGTCAGTTAGTAACAAATGCGCTTCAGACGAACGGGATACTGTTAGATGAAAAATGGTGCAGGTTTTTGGCGGAGTATAAATTTCTTGTCGGGATAAGCTGCGACGGGCCGAAGGAGTATCACGATTACTATCGGCGAACGCGGTCGGGCGAGGGGACATTCGATAAGGTGATGGCCGGGATTGAGAACTGCCGAAAGCACAAGGTTGAGTTTAATGTGTTGGTGCTTGTCAATAGCAGGAATGTTGAGGCGGCGGATGAGCTTTTTGATTTCTTCAGAGGGCTTAAGATTAAATACCTGCAATTTGTGCAGTGTGCTGAGAGGGACCCTTCGACGGGGCAGATTGCAGAATTCAGCATAACGGCCCAGCAGTACGGCGATTTTCTTTGCCGGATATTCGACCGGTGGACAGAATACGGGCCGGAGAAGATAAGTATCCGCACTTTTGACAGTATCCTGTCGTATCTTATGGTGGGTAAGCATTCGATTTGTACTTTTCAGCCACAGTGTAACGATTACATTGTCATCGAACACAACGGTGATGCGTTCTGCTGCGATTTTTTTGTTGAGGACAGGTGGCGGTTGGGCAACATACTTGAGACGCCGATAGAAAAGTTAGCGGCGGGCGAGATAAAGCGCCGGTTCTCGCGGCTCAAAACGGGCATAAGCAATAAGTGCCTGGTGTGCAGACATCTTGATATCTGTCGCGGTGGATGCCTTAAAGACAGGATTGTTACCGATGGTGACTACAAGGCGCCCAGCTATTTTTGCGCCGGTTATAAGAAGTTCTTTGATTATGCGATGCCACGATTCGGCCAGATAGCCGCTAAATTAAGCCAAACGCCTCATCGGGTAGTTAGTGGGTAGTTAGTGGTGGTCAAACAGCTTATACTCCCGGGCGGATTGGTCTGAGAAGGCGTCTGAAATGAAAACAATAGTAACAGCCGTTTTTCTTCTGTTGGCAGGTAGCACCGTAGGCAGCACCGGTCGGCATGACAAATCTCAGATGTGATTTGCGAAAAGTGGTTTGAGCAGCGGCGGTTAGGGTGTTTTCCGAAAATTTCTCCCACAATCCCTGGGACGATTATTACATTTACCGGTTGTTGACAAGGGCAAGGGTATGACTTACACTATACAGCCTCCAGAAATAGTTGGATTGAGACTTTGACACCCCAAAATGGTGGTACTTCAAGGGGGGTGGTCATGAGCGTGTTGGTTATTTGTCAGGACAATTTTTTTAGTTGGGTATTTATTGAAAGGGGCGGTTATGAGAGTAAAGCAGACGGGTAAGAAGATTAACCGGAAACTCAGAATGGGCATGGTCGGCGGCGGGCCGGGGGCGTTTATCGGCGAAGTACACCGAAAGGCAGCTCGAATGGATGGGGGGATCGAACTTGCAGCCGGGGCGTTCGACATCAATCCTCGAAAATCAAAACAGATGGGGCGCGAGCTTTATCTGAATTCCAGGCGTGTTTATCGCAACTATGAGGAAATGATCGAACGGGAACTCAGGCTGCCGGCTGAGGAAAGGATTGATTTTGCCTCAATTTGTGCGCCGAACAACTGGCATTTTCCCATTGCACGCGATTTTCTGCAGGCAGGCTTTCACGTGATGTGCGAAAAGCCAATGACATTCAACTCGAAAGAGGCAAGGGCACTCGTACAGATAGTCAAGACAACGCGGAAGGTATTCGGCCTGATGCATAACTATACGGGCTATCCGATGGTTAAGCTGGCGCGGGATATGGTGGCAAACGGTGAACTCGGCAGGGTTCGAAAGATTGTAGTGCAGTATCCGCAGGGCTGGCTGTATAGCCTGCTGGAAAAGACGGGCCAACAGCAGGCTTCGTGGCGTACGAATCCAAAGGAAGGCGGTGCTTCGTGCTGCGTTGGCGACATTGGTACTCACGCCGAGAATTTGGCCGAGTACATCACGGGCCTGAAGATGACGCATATCTGCGCGGACCTTACGACCTTTGTAAAGGGGCGGAAGTTGGAGGACGACGGCAACTGCCTGATTCGCTACAACAACGGCGCCAAGGGAGTGCTTCACTGCAGCCAGATTTCCATAGGCGAGGAGAACGGCCTTGCTATATGGATTTACGGCGAAGAAAAGGCCTTAGAGTGGCACCAGGAGCATCCGAACTATCTTTATGTTAAGGTGCCGGATGGGCCCGTACAGGTCTGGCGGCGAGGCAATGATTATGTAGCCGACAAAAGCCCCGCCGCTGCCCGCGCTACACGTTTGCCGTTCGGCCATCCGGAGGCCTTCTTCGAGGCCATGGCCAATATCTATTGCAATTTCGCTGACACGGTTCGTGCCAAAATTACCAGAACGAAGCCGGACCCGTTGGCGCTGGATTTCCCAACCGTTAAGGACGGCCTGCGGGGAATGCTCTTTTTGGATACCGTCCTGGCAAGCGCCAAGAGCAAACAGAAGTGGACGGAGATGAAAAAGTAGCGGCCTCGGCGGTATGTGGACAGGACCCACGGGGCCGACAGAGATTGCTAAATAGGCATTGGGTGATAGTGGTGTAATGAATTATTTGTGAACGAATTTTGAGAGGGACTTGAATATGGCAAGGACAGTAACACTTTTTACGGGTCAGTGGGCGGATTTACCGCTGGCGGAATTGGCAGAAAAGGCTGCGAGCTGGGGGTATGACGGGCTGGAGTTGGCCTGCTGGGGCGACCATGTGGAGGTCGATAAGGCGGCGAGCGACAAGGAGTATTGCAAAAAGCAGCTTGCGATTTTGGAAAAGAACAATTTGAAGGTCTTTTCAATCAGCAATCACTTGGCGGGGCAGTTGGTATGCGACCCGAATAACGACAGTCGCAGCGATATGTTTGCGCCGCCCGATTGCGCAGGCGACGCTGAAAAGAAGCGCGCCTGGGCCGTTGAGACGATGAAAAAAACCGCCCGGGCTGCGAAGAACCTCGGCGTCAAGGTTGTCAACGGTTTTACAGGTTCGTCTATATGGCACATGCTGTATAGTTTTCCGCCGGTATCCGCCGAGATGGTCGAAGCAGGTTTTGCCGAGTTTGCGAAGATGTGGAATCCCATCCTTGACGTGTTTGACGAGTGCGGGGTGAAGTTTGCCTTAGAGGTGCATCCCACGGAAATTGCATTTGACATTGTAACAGCAAAGCGGGCACTTGAGGCGGTAGATAATCGCAAAGCCTTCGGATTTAACTACGACCCGAGTCATCTTGGTTATCAGGGTGTGGACTATGTCAAGTTTATCCGCAGGTTCTCAGACCGTATCTATCACGTCCATATGAAAGACGGCTGGTGGGGTCACGGGGACGGTACGGTAGGTGTTTTCGGCGGTCATACCGAGTTCGGCGACCCTCGCCGCTACTGGGATTTCCGCTCACTCGGGCATGGTGACATTGACTTTGAGGAAATTATTGTGGCCCTTAACGATATCGGCTATCAGGGGCCGCTTTCGGTTGAGTGGGAAGACAGTCGAATGGATCGTGAGCACGGCGCGAAAGAGGCGTGCGAATTTGTTAAGAAGGTGGATTTTAAGCCTTCTGCGGTTGCTTTCGATGCGGCGTTTGACAAATGATATTGCTCTGTAGAAAACTTATGACATTTATTGGGTTTTCTACAGTTTAAACTGATGTGATAACAGATATACTTTAGTTGTGGAGGTTAAAGCATGAGTACAAAAAAAGGTATTAGCCGACGTCGGTTTATTAAGACGGCTACTGGTGTAACGGCAGGTGCAATTGGCTTTCCCTATATCGTTCCTTCTTCAGCCCTGGGTAAAGCCGGCCTGGTTGCTCCGAGTAACCGTATCGTGATGGGTGCTATCGGTGTCGGTAGTATGGGCACCGGCGACATGAAAGGATTCTTGGGCAAACAGGAAGTACAAATGGTGGCTGTATGTGATGTCGATAAGAGTCATCGCGACCGAGCCAAGGAGCTATGCGACGAAAGATACGGAAACAACGATTGCACTGCTTATCCTGACTATCGTGAGCTTATTGCAAGGGGAGATATTGATGCTGTAACC